>JAZKGV010000280.1:12817-17326 GCA_040385725.1 Bacteroidota bacterium
CAAAAAAGAAAACCTATGAATCGCAATACTTTGATGGGGGCAAACCAATGAAACAGCTACAGGCTTTGTATGATGCTATTGATGAGATACGCAATGCTATAGATGCAGAGGGAAAAGAATATATTACTCAACCTGAATAAATTTTTCTTCACCCACTCATAACTTATAATTCATCACTCATGATTTTTTCACCCTTCATATATTTCCATCGTCAATCTTGTTTCTTCCAGGTCAAGTTCTCTTTCGATCTTACGCAATATCTCTTCGCTGGCTTTTCCCTGGCGGTGTAGGTTGTCAATGGTTTTACGTTCTATATTAATAAGGTCAATTTGCAGTTGTGTAAATTCATTGAAGATATTACCAGCAAGAGTTTGTCCTTTGCCAAAATAATTTGAAGGCAGTTCTGTTTTTTGCAGGCGGTTATATTTTACTTCATACTTGGTTTTGATGTTGTGCAATAATTCATCCTGCACCAGCGAAAGATTTTCTTCAATATGCGTTATGGTTTCAGAAACAACTTGTGTCCGTACTTCATATTCTTCGGCAGCAATAGAGTGCGGTTGTATTTTCATTTTGCGTATTATCCAGGGAAGTGTAAGCCCAAGCCCCACAAGCGTTGACAATATCACACAAAAGGCAAGATAAATAATAAGGCTGCGGTTAGGAAAAGGAGTGCCATCGGCAAGTGTGAGTGGTAAGGCCAGCGCTGCCGCCATTGATACCACACCCCTCATACCGGCCCAGCCAAATACCACCAGGTTTCTTCTGTCAAACACTTCGGTATCACGGATGCGTTTGCTTAAAATACGGGGCAACATAGCGGCTGGTACGATCCAGATAAATCTTACTATAATCACAACAAAACTTACCACCAAACCATACAGCACCAGTAAATGTATAGGGTAACCGCTGATACCATCCATTACATTTCTCAGTTGAAGGCCGATCAGAATAAAGATCAATCCATTTAATATGTATATCAATACATCCCACACAGAGTAAGCCATAATGCGGCTTTGGTGGGTAAATATTACTGCCGATTGAAAAGAGAGATACAATCCTGACGCTACCACTGCCAGCACACCAGAGAAATGAAAATATTCTGCCAACAGATAAGAAGCAAAAGGAGTGAGGATGGTAAAAGTTACTTCAATCACCGGATCGCATACAAACTTTTTATGCACCAGGTACATGATATAACCAATGGCAAGGCCAATAGCAATACCGGCGGTTGCAACCAATAAAAAATTTAGACTGGCCTGCCACAAAACAAAATTGCCTGCAGTGATAGCCGTTAGTGCATACTTATAGGCCACAAGGCCGCTGGCATCGTTTACTAAGCTTTCACCTTCCAGTATGGTTATTATCCGTGGAGGTAGCCCAAGCCCTTTGGTTACTGAAGTGGCCGCCACTGCATCAGGCGGTGATACGATTGCGCCGATAAGAAAAGCAGTTGGCCAGTCCAGGCCAGGGATCAACCAATGTGCTGCTACTGCTACCAGCACAGTAGTAAAAAGTACCAGCCCAATCGCTGCAAGGCCAATAGGGCGCAGGTTGGCTTTAAAGTCGTGCCAGCTTGTATTCCATGCAGCGCCATATAATAATGGTGGAAGAAAAATGATGAAGACGACTTCAGGGCTTAGTTGTATCACAGGCAGGCCGGGAATGATACTTATAAGCACACCAATAATAACCAATGCAATTGGGAAGGGAAATTTATATTTATTACTAAGGATGCCAAGAAATGCGATGCCAAATAGCAACAATACAATAACGGTGATATTCTCCATACAGTTATTTTATAATGCAGATGCTGTGAAGTTAATTAATGGTTGCTGTAAGTTTTCAATTTACAAATTATGATATACAATTTATTGGCACGGTGAAAAAACGGTAAAAATTGGGTGTTTTCACCGTTGACTTTGATAATTGATTGATGCATTTTTACATTGTTACCAAGCCACCAGCATATTATCACCCTTAGCTGCAATCAAATGAATTGCTGAAACTTTATTTGGTTTCTTTACTCACTGGTAATAACTATTAAAGTAACAGTTAAAATATACATATGCTTTCACAAAACCAAACCAGTCCACAGCCGCCTAATTATCCGGTTATCTCATTTTACCTGTTGCGCCAGTTAATTGGTATCATCGGCATCACACTACCATTTGTGTTGGTGCTTGGTGCAAGGTTTGTTGGCTTTGGTGATTGTAATGAAAAACAGCCATCAATCAGTCATTACTATTATACTATTATGCATATTGTGTTTGTAGGATTGTTGTGCCTGATGGGTGGTTTTCTTATTACTTACCGGGGTAAAGTAAACTTTGAAAATATCATATCCAACATCGCTGGCTTTTGTGCTATTTGTGTGGCAGCTTTCCCAACAAATTTTGAAGGCTTTTGTGGAGCAGGTGGCGCTGATTGCCAGTTTATAAGGATCACTACTGCCAGCAGCGATATAGTACCATTATGGGTTGGCAAACTTCATTTTGGTTTTGCAACTATTTTATTTGTATGCTTTACAATTTTTTGCATGGTTATTTTTCAGCAGCCTGATGATGAAAGTAAGACCGGCCACAAAAAAGAAAGAAGGAATAAAGCGTATAAAATATGCGGCATCATTATCATTATAAGCATTCTTGCCATTGCAGGCATTACGCTTTATAACAGCATAAATAAAACAGATATCTGGCCAGATTATATCTTTTGGTTCGAAACATCTTCTTTATTGCCATTTGGTTTTTCATGGTTGTTAAAGGGGTCTTTCAACTGGCCCAGTTCAAGGTATGCCGTTGTAAGAAAAGCAATACAGTATTTCAGGTAAGTTGACCTTTCTCTATAATACTTCCTTGTAAATACCGGGTAGTATTTATTAATCCCCTTCTTATAAATAAAATGGCTCCGGCAAAGCCGGAGCCATTACTACTAAAATAACCCATTGCTTTTATTCTTCAGGAAGCAATATGGCGGTATAAACATTTTGGCGGTTATAATATTTATTGGCTATTTCAATTAATTTTTCCGGTGTAATGGCATTGATGCGTTCATCGTAAGTGAGTGCTCTTTCAGGCGAATAGCCATTCTTGTCCGCATCCTGCAGAACACCGATCCAGAAATTATTTGTTTTCACCCTCACTTTATTGCGTTCAATTAATGGCTTGCGTGCCTTTGCCAGGTCAGCATCAGTAATACCACCTGGCTTTTTTACTGATTCAATAATTCTCCAGAAGGCATCATCCACTTTGCTTACATTTTCCGGGCCACATGGTAAGTTAGAGCGTACCATAAACATTTCATGCGGTATCTTTTGCAAACTGCCACCAAGGCCACCACCATAAATAGCGCTCATGGCTTCACGGATGGTGTCAATTATCTTGTTATTGATAACCTCATTCAGCATATTCAGGTAAAATGCTTCATCAATATCATACTTAACATCATTGAAAATATAATGCGACAGCAAGGCTTTCTTATCTTTTCCTTTATTGTACTTAAATGTACTTACACCGGGTTTTGGTATCATCTTTAAGTCCTTATAAGTTGTATTGATTTGTCCGCCAGGCAGTGAAGCAATATATTTTTCGATCAATGCTTTTATTTCTTCAGGTTGTATGTTGCCTGTAATATAAAAATGCATACCATTCATATTGCCGAGCCTTTCTTTATAGTAAGCAATGGCATTATCAAGATTGATATTGTCAAAATCTTCGGGCACTGCATTTACATGCGCCCTTGGATGGCCCTGGTATAAATCACCCATTACTTTTTCCATAAACGAAAATTGTGGGTTCTCCATCATCAGTTCCAGTTGCTGTTTTTCACGGCTCTTAAATGATTCAAATGCAGTTTCATCTTTTCTTGGTGCAGTGCATTTTAAATGGATAAGTTCAAACATAGTTTCAATATCCTTTACGCTACTGCTGCCTGTAATAAATTCTGCATAGTCATCCACTACAGTTATAGCCGTTGCCTTTTTGCCTGATAAGAATTTTTCAAGGTCGGTATTGGAAAAATTGCCATAGCCCATTTCCTCCACTACATTGTTTGAATAGGTAGCACTTTGATAATCTGCTTTTTCATACAAGCTGGAGCCGCCGGGCCTGTAGCTGTTCAATATCACTTCATCATTTTTAAAATCAGTTGGTTTAATGGTAACCACAGCGCCATTGCTTAATGTGTAAGAAACCGTACCCAGTTTTTCATTTCTTTCTTCTTTGGTAATGGTGCCGGCAACCGGTGCTGAGCCTAATAAAGAAGAAGCAATTTGTTTTTCTTCATAATTTTTTACCGGTGCTTTTACCGCTTCATTTACCCAGGCAAACAATTCTGCATCTTTTGGTAATGTTGGGTCATCCTTTGCCGTTACTAATGCAAAAAACTTGCTGTCAATATCAATTGATTTGCTTAACGCATTTACTTCTTCCAATGTAATGCCAGGCAGCGTTCCTGTCGTAAACTTGTATTCCCATTCAATACCCGGTGCTGGTTCTTTGGTAAGATAAT
>JAZKGV010000281.1:0-16648 GCA_040385725.1 Bacteroidota bacterium
ATTCGGCAACTGGCTGGAGAACATGGTGGACTGGAACCTGAGCCGCAGCCGTTTTTGGGGCACGCCTTTGCCAATATGGAAATCAATAGATGCCAATGGGAATTTTATTGAGGAAAATGGTGAGCAGGTATGTATCGGCAGCATTGAAGAACTGAACAGCGAAATAAGAAGAGCAGCCGAAGTATTGGGTGGCGAAACAAACAAGCATTACTTACATGCCGGCATTCTTGATCTGCATAAACCTTATGTGGATGAGATCACGTTGGTAAGTGCAAGTGGCAAACCAATGAAACGTGTGCCTGACCTGATCGATGTTTGGTTCGATAGTGGTGCCATGCCTTATGCCCAATGGCATTTCCCGTTTGAAAATAAAGAAACCTTCAAACAAAATTTCCCGGCAGACTTTATCGCCGAAGGTGTAGACCAGACAAGAGGCTGGTTCTATACTTTACATGCCTTGGGTGTGCTCCTGTTTGATTCCGTTGCGTACAAAGCTGTTGTAAGTAATGGTTTGGTATTAGATAAGAACGGCAACAAAATGAGCAAACGGCTCGGCAATGTGGTGGACCCGTTTGAGACCATCAACAGCTTTGGTGCAGATGCTACAAGATGGTATCTTATCACCAATGCCTCACCTTGGGACAGTTTGAAATTTGATACCGAAGGAATCAAAGAAGTGCAGCGCAAGTTCTTTGGTACATTATATAATACCTACCAGTTTTTTGCTTTGTATGCTAACGTAGATGGTTTTGCATTTAAGGAAGCATACATCCCGGTAAAAGACAGGCCCGAGATAGACCAGTGGATCTTGTCTTCTCTAAATACATTAATAAAAGATGTAACAAAGAACCTTGACGACTATGAACCAACGCAGGCTGGCCGGGCTATTGAAGAATTTACAGACTCTCATTTAAGCAACTGGTATGTTCGCCTTTGCCGCCGCCGTTTCTGGAAGGGTGAATATGAGCATGATAAAATTTGTGCTTACCAAACCTTGTATGAGTGCATGGAAACGCTCTGTAAACTGATGGCGCCTGTGGCTCCGTTCTTTGCCGACTGGTTATTCAGCAACCTGAATGAGGTTACCGGTAAACACACTGCAGCATCGGTTCATCATACCGATTTTCCGAAAGTGAAGGAGGAAGTAATTGATACCGACCTGGAAAAAAGGATGCAACTGGCCCAGGATGCTTCTTCGCTGATATTATCTGTGCGTAAAAAAGTAAATATTAAAGTACGGCAGCCTTTGCAAAAAGTATTTATCCCGGCATTGGATGCAACTATGGCAGCCAGGATAAAAAATGTGGAGGAGATCATCAAAGCCGAAACAAATATTAAGGAAGTGGACGTGTTAGGCGCTGAAAATGATTTTATTAAAAAGAAAGCCAAGGCTAATTTTAAAACCCTGGGTAAAAGGCTCGGTACAAAAATGAAATGGGCCGCTGATGCCATTGCCAAATTTGATGGCGCCACGATTGACAAGGTTATGGAGGGTGAATACCTGATGAACCCGGGAGCAGATGAAGAGCCCATTACCATTACCGCAGAGGACATGGAAGTATCAACCGACGAAATTCCTGGCTATGAAGTGGCAGCAAAAGGAAGCCTTACGGTGGCACTCGACCTCACCATTACCGATGAACTGAAGATGGAAGGCGATGCCCGTGAGTTTGTAAATAAGATACAGGCAATACGTAAAGACAGTGGTTTTGCACTTACTGACAGGATAAATGTGCAGGTGTTAGAAAATGACGGGGTGCAATCTTCTTTGATTAGATATAAAACCTATATTTGCGCCGAAATTCTGGCAGATTCGCTTGCTTTTATGACTGTTTTAAACGATGGAATTGAGATCGATGTGAATAATGCCATTTTAAAAGTGAACGTACTAAAAAAAGGATAATAGTATGGCAACCAAAAAACAACCAGTGGCCAAAAAGGGCAAAGCGCCTGTAAAGCCCGTTGCAAAAAAAGTGGTAAAACCCGTTGCTAAAAAGGTAGTAAAATCAGCTCCGGCAAAAAAAGCAGCTCCCAAAAAAGCAGCAAAACCTGCTCCGAAGCCTGTAAAAAAACCAGCGGCTAAAACGCCTGTAAAAAAGGCTGCCAAGCCGGCTCCTAAACCAGCACCGCTGAAAAAAGTTGCTGCAGCAGCTAAGTCAGCACCGTTAAAAGTGGCAGCGAAAGTTGCATCAAAACCGGCGCCTGTAGTTAAAAAAGAAGAACCAAAGAAAACAAACTCAATCAAAACCTCAACAGATATTAAAGCGAAAGACATAAAAGTACCTGCTGCAAAGCCAGTAGCTATTCCAAAGTTAACAACGACCGCTGCCCGTAAATATGAGCCGTCGTTTACAAAATCAGTTTTAGACAAGGCTCCTATTGAAGCCGCAACCCATACTATGAGATACAGTGATACCGAACTCAATGAATTCAGGGAATTGATTCAGAGAAAGCTGGAAGCAGCTAAAAAAGAACTAACCTATTTGCAGGGCCTCATTACCCGTAAGGATGATATGGGCGGAGACGAAGGAGATAACCGCTACATGACGATGGAAGATGGAAGTCTTAGCATGGAAAGAGAACAATTAAGCCAGATGGCAAGCCGCCAGATTACTTTTATAGATCATTTGGAAAAGGCCCTGATGCGTATAGAGAACAAAACATATGGCATCTGTCGTGTAACAGGTAAGTTGATCGACAAAGCCCGTTTACGTGCTGTGCCACATGCAACACTTAGCATTGAAGCTAAGATGGGTAAAGTGAGCTGATAAAGTTTATTTAACATTGTTTTTATAAAATTGAACGGAGAATAGAGGTCTATTCTCCGTTAATTTTTTTAGTCATTTTCAAATTATCAATATTCATTGTATGAATAGAGTATTACTTGCTGTGGTTGTTATTTGTATGTGTTTTACTTCAGCGTTCGCCCAAAGCAAAAAAAGAGTATTAGGAATTGGTTTTTATAATCTTGAGAACCTGTTTCATCCAACAGATGATACTACTAAGAACGATGAGGATTTTACTCCTGATGGCAGTTACCATTATACAGAACAGGTTTACAAAGAAAGGTTGAGCAATATGGCCAATGTGCTATCCCAAATGGGCAAAGATGTTACACCACTTGGCGCTGCAGTTATCGGAATTGCAGAAGTGGAGAATGACCTTGTGCTGGCAGACCTTGTGCAGCAACCTACATTAAAAGACAGGGATTACCAGTATGTATGGTTTCCTACGCCTGATGTTCGTGGTATCAGTACAGCATTATTATACAACCCCAAATTGTTCAAGTTAATAAGCGCCAAACCAGTAAGAGTGCCACTTGAGTTGGTAAACCAGAAACGCCCTACACGTAATGTGTTATATGTAGAAGGTGTTTTGGCCGGAAATGATACAGTAATCATTACTGTAAACCACTGGCCTTCCCGAAGTGGTGGCGAAGCTGAAACAAGGCCTTACAGGGATATGGCAGCTTCTGTAAATCGGAAACTGGTTGATTCGCTGCTGGCAATAAACCCTAACAGTAAAATAATGGTAATGGGTGATCTGAATGATAACCCCACCGATGGTAGTATAAAAAAAGTAATGCTGGCAAAAGCTGACACAACTAATATCAAGTCGTCAGATATTTATAATCCATGGATAAGTATTTTTAAAAAAGGTATAGGTACAGAAGTATTTGATAACAAATGGAACCTGTTTGATCAGATAATGATGTCAGGTTCTTTTATCACCAATACCAATGAAAAATGGAAATATCATTCCAGCCGCATTTTCCGCAAGGATTTTATATTACATCAATCTGGCGATGAAAGCACTTACCCTCACAGGGCTTTTTCTATCGAAAGGGTATGGGATAATGGTTATAGCGACCATTTACCTGTGATGGTTTACCTGGTTCAGTAAAATATTTTTTGCAATACTGTTGCATTTGTTAACTTTGTGTTCAAGGTTTGCAAAAATCAAATACATACCGAAGGATTTTATCAGCCACTTTTTTGTTGCTGTATATTTTTATTGCCACCCCGGTGCAGTTGTGGCATAACCACACCGTATCCAAACAAAAAAAAGTTTCCTCAAAAATATCAACTGCTTCCGTTGATTCAAAAGTTGAAGATTGTAAAATTTGTCAGCATACTTATACTGCATATGTAAATGCGGATAGCTGTTTTTCAATTACTACACATACTGTTCCTACTGATAAGATCTCATTTTTTGAACCCGGTTATGATGCACCAGCCATACTGGATACCAGTAATAAGAGCCCACCATTAGTTTAAAATTTTTCTCCCTGGTTAATGTGTAACAGCCATGTCCTTTTGCAGGCTGATGATCTTATTACCGCAGCATTGCTGCTGCCTATTCAATTTTTTATACAATGAAACAGTTCAAAATATTTTTATCATTCCTACTCTCCCTTTTTCTTTTCATAGATTTTTCATTTGCAAAATCAATTTTGCCCGCTGGGCCCGGCACTTTGAGAGGTTCGTTCACCGGGATCATTACAGAAGGAAAAACCAACACGCCGCTGGAAGGGGTGTCTGTTTATTTTGCAGATATAAAAGCGGGCACTTCCACAAAAGCTGATGGAAGTTTTACACTTACAAATATTCCGGAAGGCAGGCACCTGATCGAGATCTCTCATATTGGTTATACCACCATTGCAGAGCCCGTAGATATTACAGGCGATACAAAAAGAGATTATATACTGATGGAGACAGCCGTTGAAAATGATGCAGTGATAATAACAGGAACCGGCGCTGCCACACAATTAAGAAAATCACCCTTCCAGGTTTCGCTATTGCGGAAAGAAGATCTTCTCCAAAGCAGTTCCACCAATATTATCGAAGCATTGGCAAAGCAACCTGGTGTATCTGCTTTGTCAACCGGTCCGGCCATTTCAAAACCTGTTATCCGTGGATTGAGTTATAACCGTGTGCTTACCATTAATGATGGTGTAAGACAGGAAGGCCAGCAATGGGGCGATGAACATGGAATTGAAATTGACCAGGCAAGTGTAAGTAAAGTGGAAATTTTAAAAGGGCCTGCATCATTGATCTATGGTAGTGATGCCACTGCAGGGGTTATCAATATCATCACCAATGTGCCGGTGGAGAAGAATATTATTAAAGGAAATATTTTATCAGCATATGAAACCAATAACAGGCAAAGGTTGCTGAATGCAAATATTGCCGGCAATGTAAATGGTGTTAACTGGAACCTGTATGGCAGCACCAGCGCTGCGGCCGACTACAAAAATAAATACGATGGGTACGTTTTAAATTCAAAGTTCAAACAAAACAATTTTGGTGGATACGCTGGTTACAATGGCAACTGGGGTTACAGCCACCTGCTGTTCAGTAATTTTAATTTAAAAGCTGGTTTAGTGGAAGGAGAGAGGGATGACCAAGGCCATTTTATAAAACCAATGGCAGATGGTAATGAGACTGCAGCTACGGATGAGGATTTTAAAAGTACTACACCATTAATTCCTTACCAGCATATCAGGCATTTTAAGATCGCAACAGATAATTCGTTTAAACTTGGCCGAAACAGGTTAACACTAAACATAGGTTATCAAAGAAACCAGAGAGAAGAATTTGGTAACCCGGATGATTTGAATGAAAGGGAATTGTTTTTTGACCTGAAGACAATCACCTACACTGCACAATTTCATTTACGGGAAATGAGCGGATGGAAAACATCTGTTGGGGTAAACGGAATGAGCCAGCAAAATACCAACAGGGGTTTGGAGCAACTGATCCCTGATTATAATTTGTTTGATATTGGGGGCTATGTCTATACACAAAAAACAATTAATAAAGTTACGCTGAGTGGTGGTGCCCGGTATGATACAAGAAATATTGATGTAAAAAATTTACTTGATGGAAGCGGTATTAAAGGAAATGCATTCACAAAAGCATTTTCAAATTTTTCCGGCAGCATTGGTTTAGCAGCGCAATTGAATAAACAGGTAAATGTAAAATTGAATGTTGCAAAAGGTTTCAGGGCACCGGGTATTCCGGAACTGGCAAGTAATGGCGCACATGAAGGAACTATCCGCTATGAATATGGCGACAATGATTTAAAAAGCGAAACCAGCATCCAGTTAGATGCAGGTGTTGAGTTTAACACTGAACACGTTTCTGTAAACCTCTCTGCATTCTATAACAGCTTTGATAATTTTATTTTTTACAGGAAATTGCAGGCAGTAAATGGCAGTGATTCTTTAGTAAATGTGGATGGCGATGATCTGAGTGCTTTTAAATTTCAGCAAAGCAAAGCAGTATTAAGTGGTGTGGAAGCAACGGTGGATATTCATCCACATCCATTAGACTGGTTGCATTTTGAGAATACGTTTTCTTACACACAAGGCAGGTTTAACGAAGCGGTGGAAGGTTCAAAAAATTTACCTTTTATTCCTGCTGCGAGATTGATCTCAGAGTTAAGGGGCAACTTTAATAAACTTACAAAAGGGATTGTGAATTTTTATGCAAAGCTGGAACTGGATAACACCTTTGCCCAGAACAAAATCTTTACAGCATACAATACGGAAACTGCTGCACCGGGTTATAGTTTATTAAATGCAGGCATTGGCGCTGATTTCATTTCAAAAGGTAATACCATTTTCACCCTGCATTTGTCAGGGAATAATTTAGCTGATGTGGGGTATCAAAATCACCTTAGCCGGTTGAGGTATGCTGCCCAAAATCTTTCCACGGGTAGAATGGGCGTATTTAATATGGGAAGAAATTTCAGCTTTAAACTCACGGTGCCTTTAACAGTAAAGCTGAAGGGAAAATAATTTGATGGTAAAAGTTATCTTGCAGGAATACAAACAATGGTTATTTCAATGAGATCAATTCAACGCTTTATTCCTGCAATTTTTATTTTGCTTTCCTTTTCCTGCACTGCACAAAATTTTGATATTGATGTTCTCAAATCAATCAATCAAAACACTTCTGCATTCAAGGATGATTACAGCAGGATTATGGATAATAGTGTAACACCTCTTACCATTGCTGTACCGGCAGGTATGTTTATAGCTGGCTGGGCAAAAAACGATAAAAGGCTGAAAATGGATGCAGCATATTTTGCCGGTGGTTATATTTTGTCGGCATGTGTTACATACGGAATAAAGAATATTGTAAAGAGGGAGCGTCCTTTTTATAAATATCCATTCATTCAAAAGAAAGATGACGGTGGCGGCTATTCATTCCCATCTGGCCATACATCTGCCGCTTTTCATGATGCAACTGCATTAAGTATTTTATACCCCAAATGGTATGTGATAGTGCCAACTTATTTATGGGCATCATCAGTGGGTTGGGCACGTATGTACCAGGGAGTACATTATCCAAGCGATGTATTGGTTGGTGCAATAGTTGGTGCCGGTAGTGCATGGGTAGCGTACAAAGTGAGGAAATGTATAGAGAAAAAACCTGCTGAAAAAAAATCAGCTACACCTGCTTTGTAATTTCTACTGTTTGCTGCTGTACATTTATGTTATGTTAGAGATCAACATCAACACACCTGCATTGCTTTTTCCTGCCATTACATTATTGATGCTTGCCTATACCAACCGTTTTTTGTCTTTAGCGGCACTTGTACGCAAATTGCATGATGAATATAACCGGGGAGAAAAAGAAGCACATTTGCTGCGGCAGATAAAAAACATCAGGAGCAGGCTAAATCTTATCCGTTATATGCAGAGCTTTGGCATCTTCAGTTTTTTGTGTTGTGTATTGTGTATGTATTCCATCTTTCGTGGATGGATGCTGGTTGCACACTGGATATTTGCCACCAGCCTTATCTGTTTATTGATCTCTATCATATTGTCATTACTTGAAATTAATAAAAGCACCCGTGCCATTGAGCTGGAATTAAGTGACATTGAAGAATTATCGGGTGCCAATATTTTTAAAGACATCTTTAAACCGGGAGAATAAAAAATCCCCTGATAAAAAACAGGGGATTATAAACAGTTAATTTCGGTACAATCTTAAATCTCTTCAGCGCCTTCCACTAATACAGTCGTTTTATTATTCAGCACTTCTGCAAAACCACTTTGTATAGAGTAAGAAGTAGTTGATGTTTTATCCATCAGTATCTTCATTTTACCAGCCTTTAAAGCGCTTACTAAAGGAGCATGTTTGTCCAATACTTCAAACAAACCTGTAATACCCGGTAACTGCACGCCGTACACATCGCCGCTGAAGATCTTTTTTTCTGGTGTTAATATTTCTAAAGTCATTGTATGAATTACTCAATTTGAAAATTACTCAATTTGAAAATGAAAGCACATTGAGCAATTGCGCCATTTTCAAATTTTCACATTACTAAGCCTGTGCCTGCGCCATCAGTTTCTTACCTTTCTCAATAGCATCATCAATACTACCTACAAGGTTAAATGCTGCTTCCGGGTAATCATCAACCTCACCATCCATGATCATATTAAAACCACGGATCGTTTCTTCAATTGGAACCAACACACCTTTCAAGCCAGTGAACGCTTCAGCCACATGGAATGGTTGTGACAAGAAACGTTGCACCTTACGGGCCCTTGATACTGTTTGTTTATCCTCATCACTCAATTCATCCAGGCCAAGAATAGCAATGATATCCTGTAATTCTTTATAACGCTGTAAAATTAATTTTACCCTGTTGGCTGTGTCGTAGTGTAAATTACCAACGATAGCCGGCGTCAATATCCTTGAAGTAGAATCCAATGGATCCACCGCAGGATAGATACCAAGATCGGCGATCTTACGGCTTAAGACCGTAGTTGCATCTAAGTGAGCAAAGGTGGTTGCAGGAGCCGGATCCGTCAAGTCATCCGCAGGTACGTAAACCGCCTGCACCGAAGTGATAGAACCATTTTTAGTAGAAGTAATTCTTTCCTGCATCAATCCCATTTCAGTAGCAAGTGTTGGTTGATAACCCACCGCACTAGGCATACGACCAAGCAAAGCCGATACTTCAGAACCTGCCTGTGTAAAACGGAATATATTATCAACAAAGAAAAGAATGTCTTTACCCTGGCCAGCGCCATCACCATCACGGAAATATTCTGCTACGGTCAATCCGCTTAATGCCACACGAGCCCTTGCTCCGGGTGGTTCATTCATCTGTCCGAATACAAAAGTTGCTTTTGAATCTTTCAGGCCTTCCATATCCACAGAAGCCAGGTCCCATCCGCCTTCTTCCATACTGTGTTTAAATTTGTCGCCGTAGTTCATGATGCCGGCCTCGATCATTTCCCTCATCAGGTCATTTCCTTCCCTTGTTCTTTCACCTACACCTGCAAACACGGAAACACCATTATATGCTTTTGCGATATTGTTGATCAATTCCTGTATCAATACTGTTTTACCCACACCGGCACCACCAAACAAACCGATCTTACCACCTTTTGCATAAGGTTCGATAAGGTCAATTACTTTAATACCTGTAAAAAGGATCTCATTGGCTGTACTCAGGTCTTCAAAAATTGGGGGTTTGGCATGTATCGGGCGGCCACCAACCTTGCTTACCTGTGGTAAACCGTCAATAGCATCACCGGTTACATTAAACAAACGGCCTTTGATAGCATCACCCACCGGCATTGCTATGGCTTTGCCGGTATCGGTAACTGCAGTTCCCCTTACCAGGCCTTCGGTACCGTCCATCGCAATGGTACGAACACTGTCTTCACCAAGGTGCTGCTGTACTTCCAGAACAAGGGTTCCGTTTTCACGTTGCACCTCTAATGCGTTTAAAATTTCGGGGAGTTTGCTGCCGCTGTCGAACTGAACGTCTACCACGGCGCCGATCACTGATTTAATCTTACCTGTATTGGCCATAATTGGTTTGTATTTTATACCCCGGGAGGGGCTTATTAATTTCGGCGGCAAAGGTAAGGGTTGAGGGTTGAAAATGAAAATGGGATTTGGGGATTTTTTTCACAGGGTTTTGAGCCTTGATTGGGCTGCGGTGGCGACGCTCCGTTCAATAGTATTATTTCAATTAGGCTTCCTACTGCCCCACCACAGTCAACTTAAATCCACTCTTCACCATCACCCAAGCGCCTTGTGTAGTATGTAAAGAATGACAAACAGCATTGGAATTAACCACAGGAAAGTTAACAGCGCCTGAATGAATATTAGCATCAATATATTGATTGGGTACAACACCACAACTCCAGTTACCTGCATCTTCCCAGGCAGTGCTTACAGCACCAGTCCAATCACTGGAGAATTTTAATGAAATAGGTGTGCTGTTTATTGTAGTTGCTCCATTTGTTTGTACACAACGGTATTTATAACCATAAAAATTTTGCGGAAGGTTATTTACAATAAGCACATTGCTACCGGCGCCACTATAAAAACTGTTATTGGTAATATCAGTAAAACCAGTTCCTGTATCTACCTGCCATTTGTATGTATAACCACTCATTGCATTTACAGAAAAATATGTGGCAGCAGTTGGACAAATCTTTCTTTCTGTTACTTCACTACATTGGATATTGTACGCAATGGTTGTGGAATCAAGATAAAAACTGGTATCTGTTCCAATATTCATTTTAATACGATACTGAATAGTAACACCACTGGTAAAATCATTCAAATCATCTGTGTAAGTAAAAATTCTTTTTGCAAATGCGCCAGTAAATGTTTGTGTACCCACAGCAACATGCCCTGCATCAGAAGGAAGTTTTCTTTCTATCTCAATATTCATTTCTTCAGAAGCCTTTACACTTATATTGAAAGCCACGTTACATTCATTAATAAAGGAAGAATATGTATGCAGTTGTTTAATAAAATTGACAAAAGCTTTTCTTACATCGGGTATTCCATAGCCGCTGCGGTCATCAGGGTTTGTATACCTGTCACCGCTTTTCCGGATGCCTTCTATAATATCCATATTTTTTATTTCAGGGAAAGCCTGCCATAAACAAGTGGTGATGCCCGCCATAATGGGACAGGCGTAAGAAGTACCATTACCCAAAACAGGCAAGCCTGTATTGGTGGATGCAACAGTAGCAGAAGCACCAATGGCTGCCACATCTGGTTTTATCTGTCCATCGCTGCTGGGACCATAACTGCTGAAGCTGCCCACCTGCCTGGCTGCATTTACTGCACCAATAGTTAATGCACTGTCTGTATCACCTAAAGTGGAAATATAATGCCAGCTATTGTTGCCGTCATTGCCTGCTGCAGCCACCACCAGTATCCCTTTTTTTGCAGCAAGGTTGGCAGCACGGGCAATGATGGTGCTGTTGCCGTTCATATCTGTATAAGTATGGTTAAAGGCACTGTTATCAAAAGTGGTGTAGCCAACCGATACAGAAAAAAGATCCACACCCAAGCTATCCGCCCTTTCTGCAGCAGCAGCCCAGTTTTGTTCTTCCACCGGGTATTCTTCAAAAATATTTTCGGTGCGGTATAGATAAAAAGAAGCGGCCGGTGCTGTACCCACAAATGTACCGGGCATATTGGCTGCAATAGTGCTGAAGCATTTCATGCCATGGCTGTCGTCTTCATTCACACTATTATTATTGGCAACAAAATCCCAGGTGCCTAAAATACGGCTACTGTTTCTTACGCTGTCGAAAGTGGGCAGTGTAAGATAATTGGCAAAGCCATCGTCAATAACGGCCACCTGCATGCCCTGCCCATGAAAACCATAATTATGTAAGAACTCTGCATTGTGAATATGCACCTGGTCGTATGAAGAGCCGTAATTATAAAAATCAGTTGTGTTTTGTGCAGACAATATTGTAGCCGACATATTTGTTTGTGGCGGATCCAATTGTTTGTTTACCGGAATTTGTGAAACGCCGGTTCTTGCAGCAACGGCAGAGGAAGAGATAACAAAATCAAATGAATTTATTTTATCTAATGCCAGTGCGTCGGTGGTGGAAATACAAACCTGGTTAAGCCATTTGCTTACATTTAAGATAGTAACATTTCCTGCAAGCCTGATGCTGTCGAGATAGCGTGGCACAATGGGAAGATCAGTTTCTTCAATTGCGATCCCATATCTTATTCTTCTGTCAATGGAACGTTGTGTAAGAAATTGCGAAGGGTTATTTATTGAATACGGTGTTCCGGTTTTGTCTGTTAACCGTATGATGTAACGGGAAAACTGTGCATGGCTTTGCAGCGTGCTGAGAGTAAGAAAAAAAATAAATAGTGATACGCATTTCTTCATTTGCAAAACTTCTTTACAACAGGTGTAAAGGTAAGGCAATGCACTTAAAGCTCTACTACCACTGTAGTGGGTATAAATGCAATAAAAAAGCCGGCAACTGCTTTAGCACCGGCTTAAAAAATCTATCTATATTAATTTACAAAAACCCTTTTTCTGCCAGGTATTTAAACAGTTTTTCCAATGGCGTGCTACTATTGTAAAGAAGCTGGGTGGTTTTGCCATCAGCAGTGGTGGTAAGGTTCCAGTCTGCGTTGGCATCGGCATCACTATGTGTGGCATCAGCAATTTTGCTGTCGTCTTTGTTGTAGATGCTTATGGTGGTAATATTATTTGTATCAGTTGATTTTTTAAAACTACCTATTAGTTCACTGTTGTTGTAGATTTTGTTGTCCTTTACTAGAATATCGGCAGTGTTATTGGTAGCAGATGCTGTATTAACCACAACCGTTATTGGCTGTGGCTCTTTATTAATGGTTCCGTTATTTGAAAGAATAAAAGCCCTTTCTGATTTAGGATTTATTTTATTGTCAATTAGTAAATGACTATTTACGATCAGTTTAGCCATTTGCTTCGGCACCGAAAAACTTTCAGGGAAAATATTGGCAGTATTTGCTGTTTCATTAAATGTGAGCCGGAAGTAAGTACCTATATGGCTTCCTCTCTCACTCCATGGTAAATCTTCTACTTTTTTCACAGCAAAATAAGCCAGTTCTTTTTTATTAATATTTTGAAAACTCAGGTCGTAATTCAGGAAAGCTTTATTTGTTTTTTATAAGATAAAAGGAATCTCTTCCGTTAACTTTTACAAGCCCGGTACTTTTATCAATATCAATATCCTGTGAAAATGCAAAGAGGGTTGCAATGCTTGCAAGAATAAGGGTTGAAAATTTTTTCATAATGTTTTATTTGCAAATATATGTAGTGGCAAGTAAAATGGATTTACAGCATTCTAAAAACAAATACTGCTAACACTGCCCCGGCAACAGGTGCTACTACGGGTATCCAGCTATAACTCCAATCGCTATCCCGTTTGTTTTTTATGGGCAAAATAAAATGCAGCAACCTTGGGCCAAGATCCCTGGCTGGATTAATAGCGTAGCCGGTGCTGCCACCTAATGATAGACCAATAGCTAATACTAATAATGCAACAGGCAAGGCATCCAAAGAGCCCAATTTATTTTCAGGAGAACTTAGAAACAACACCCCCATCATCAGCATAAATGTGCCAATCACTTCACTGATAAAATTATTAAAGGAACTTCTTATAGCCGGTGCTGTGCAAAACACTGCCAGTTTGAGATCTTTGTTTTCTGTTTCATCAAAATGCTGGCGGTAACTTAACCATACCAATAAAGAACCAAACATGGCACCCAACATTTGTGCACTGATGTATAAAGGCACATTGCTCCAGTCATTATTTTTCATTGCCAGCCCAATAGTAACTGCAGGGTTTAAATGAGCGCCGCTTGCAGCAGCACTTGTATATACAGCTACAAACACCGCCATGGCCCAGCCAAATGTAATTACGATCCACCCACTGCCATGGCCCTTGGTTTTATTTAATACCACATTGGCTACAACACCATTACCAAGCAATAACAAAATGGCTGTGCCAACAAATTCTGAAATAAATGCAGACATATAATTCAGTTTAAAGTTTGAGGTTTAAGATTGATAGTATAACCTTTTGCAAGTGTCTTAAAATTGATTAACTGTTGAGCTATCCATTGTTCATCCTTGTTTAATTCTTTCGCCATAAAAGTTGCAACTGCAGGAGCCGCTTCCATTGCTGCTTTTGCATCTAAAAAAAGCAACCGTATCCTTCTTGCTAAAATATCTTCCACCGTTATTGCCATTTCATTTTGAATAAACCAGTTTATTTCTGCTTTGGTATATGGATATAGCGGATGAATTTTTTGGGCAAGCGAAATATCTTCTTCTATCATCTTTTCTATCATCAACGCATCGCTTCCATAAATGGATAAATGCGAAGTTTTTTTTGTATTTGTATATCCATGCAATGGCAGATCACCTGTATTGCAATCAGTATCCCTTAAGCCTGCGGCTTTTGTTGCCTTATCAATAGCATGTTCGGCCATACTCCTGTAGGTTGTCCATTTGCCACCGGTAATATGTATCAATCCAGATGGTAATACTTCAATATGATGGTCCCTTGGCATTACGGCTGTTTTCTTTTTATTACCAGATCTTACCAATGGCCGCAACCCCACAAAAACAGATTGCACATCAGCATAATTAATTTCCGCAGCAGCATAGCGGTTGAAGTGGCTTACTACAAAGTCAATTTCTTCCTGTAATGCCATGGGCTCAGTCGAAATTTTTTCAACCGGTGTATCTGTTGTGCCAAGCAATAATTTATCATGCCAGGGTATTGCAAACAATACTCTTCCATCATCTGTTTTTGGTACCATCAAACCAGCAATGCCTGCAAAGAACTTTTTATCAACCACCAAATGAATACCCTGCGATGGTGTGATAGTTTGTTCTTTGTATCCTTCTGCCATTTGCAACAATTCATCAGCAAATACACCTGTTGCGTTAATGATGACTTTTGCATTTAAAGAAAATGTATGGCCGTTTAATTCATCTTTTGCAATCACACCTTTTATTTTTTCATTTTCTTTTGTAAAACCCGTGACACCAAAATAATTGATCACAGTTGCTCCCTGTTCCGTTGCTGTTTGTGCAAGATTGATGGCAAGACGGCTGTCGTCAAATTGCCCGTCAAAATATAAAACACCACCCGTTAAATTATCAGCAGCCAAACCGGGTAGGTTTCTTAATGTTCCTTTTTTTGATAAGAATTTTGTTTTGCCCAAACTTAATTTGCCTGATAGAAATTCATACAACCACAGGCCAAACCAGTAATACCATTTTTGAAAGTTGTTATAAAAGGGAACAACAAAAGCAAGCCTGTGGCAAACATGTGGCGCATTTTTCAGCAATCTTCCTCTTTCCTGTAAAGCTTCTCTTACCAATCTTATATTTCCCTGTGCCAGGTACCTTACACCGCCATGCACCAGTTTGGTGGCACGGCTGGATGTGCCTTTTGCAAAATCATATTTCTCCAACAATAAAGTTTTATATCCACGGTTGGCAGCATCCACTGCACAGCCAAGGCCGGTAGCTCCTCCGCCAATGATGATGATGTCCCATTGGGAAGTGGTTTGTATTTGTTGTATAGAAAAATCTCTGTTCATTTACCTCACCCCAACCCCTTTCCTTTGAGAGGGGCTTTGGCTCTTTTATATTTTAAGTTTACATCTCTTCGCAAGAGTGGCAACCAGTTAATTCAGCTACATTCATAAAAATTAACTTCTTTTCTCAATCTTCTTGAACTTCTTTTCTTCTTTTACCTTTTAGCTAAAATCTCACCGCTGCCTTCACCGCTCTCTTCCATCCTTTCTTTAGTTCTTTTCTTTCATCTGCTTTCATCACTGGCGAAAATGTTTTATCGATCTGCCATTGTTTTTGCAGGTCATCAATACTATTCCAATAACCAACAGCAAGGCCTGCTAAGTATGCAGCACCCAATGCAGTAGTCTCTGTTATTGTTGGCCGCAACACTTTTGTTTTTAAAATATCACTCTGAAATTGCATCAGCAGGTCATTCACTGTAGCGCCGCCATCCACTCTTAATTCTTTAATGGAAATGTTGGCATCGCTTTCCATTGCCAGCAACACATCCATTGTTTGAAAAGCGATGCTTTCCAATGAAGCCCTTGCAATATGTGCAGCAGTACTTCCTCTTGTCAATCCTGTTATCATCCCTCTTGCATCCTGTTTCCAGTGTGGTGCACCCAAACCGGTAAATGCAGGTACAACATATACACCCCCATTGCTGTTAACCTGGTTTGCCAATGCTTCCACTTCATCAGAAGTTTTTATAATTCCCAATCCATCTCTCAGCCATTGCGTAACAGCGCCTGCAATAAATACACTTCCTTCCAGTGCATAATGAGTAACGCCATTTATTTTCCAGGCTACTGTTGTCAATAAATTATTTTTTGATGTTACAGGTTGTTCCCCTGTATTCATCAGCATAAAACAACCGGTGCCATAAGTATTTTTTACCATGCCGGGTTGTGTACATAATTGTCCGAACAAAGCGCTCTGTTGGTCCCCTGCAATACCTGCCACCGGAATTTTTGCATTACTGAAAGCGCCACTTGTATGGCCAAAAATTTCACTGCTGCTTTTTATCTTCGGTAAAATGTTTTTGGGAACATCAAGCATGGCAAGTAATTCATCATCCCATTGCAGTGTATGGATATTGCACAGCATGGTACGGCTGGCGTTACTTACATCAGTGGCATGCACAGCGCCGTTAGTGAGGTTCCACAGCAACCAGGTATCAATAGTGCCAAAACATAATTCATCTTTAGTTGCTTTATCTCTTGCGCCTGCAACATTGTCTAATATCCATTTTATTTTAGTA
>JAZKGV010000282.1:0-5857 GCA_040385725.1 Bacteroidota bacterium
TCTTTTGATTGGCAAATTCAACAATTAAAATACCATTTTTTGTTACCAGCCCGATGAGCATGATCATTCCTATCTCTGAAAAAATATTTAATGTTTGTCCGAAAATAAAAAGGCTTAACAATGCGCCTGCCAATGCAAGCGGCACCGTGAGCATGATAATAAACGGATCAATAAAACTTTCAAACTGTGCCGCAAGCACTAAATAAATTAATATCAATGCCAATACAAATGCAAACATAATATTGGAGGAGCTTTCCTGGTAATCCCTTGATGGCCCCGACAAAGCAGTTTGAAAACTTTCATCCAATAACTTAGCACCAATAGCCTGCATGGACTTAACACCATCTCCCACAGTTTTACCTTCTGCAAGCGAAGCAGAAATGGTAGCGCTCTTGTAACGATTGTAATGATACAATGTTGAAGGGCTGCTGCTCTCTTCTAATTTTACCACTGCACTCAACGGAATGTTTTGTCCTTTATTGTTTCTTACATACAACCTTGTTATATCAACGGGTTGGTTACGTTCTCCTCTTTCCACCTGTGCAATAACAGAATACTGGTGGCCATCCATAATAAAATACGCCAGCCTTCCACCACTGAAAGCAGATTGTATGGCAGCCACCACATCCTGTGATGATAAACCCAGGTCTTTTATTTTCATCCTGTCCAATACCAGGTTCACTTCAGGTTTATTGAATTTGATATTCACATCCACGTTGGCAAAAGTGATTTTGTCGTCTCTTGCAGCATCTAAAAATTTCGGGATTACTTCTTTTAGTTTACTGATGTCCTGGTTTTGCAAGACAAACTGCACGGGCTGGCTTCCTCTTGAGCCTGCACCTACGGCAATAGTTTGTTCCTGTATCGCTGCTATCCTTACATCATTAAAACGTTGCAGTTTTTTATTGAGGTCATTGGCAATTTCATCCTGGCTTCTTTCCCTTTCATTTGAAGGCACCAATGCCAACCTTGGTTGAGAACTGTTAACACCACCACCTGCCGGTGTACGGGCAAATACAAAGTCCCTTTCAGGAATAGAATCATATAAATAGTTGGTAATGTCATCGGCAGTTTGCTGCATCCTTGTGTAACTGGTGCCTTCCTGCCCCGTTACAGAAAAACGGATACTGCTCCTGTCTTCCAATGGTGCAATTTCACTTTGCATTCCTTTAAAAATAAACACCGCCATCACCAGGCAGCCAACCAATATTACCCATGCCGCCCAACGTACTTTTAAAAATCCGTTTAACATGCGGCGGTAACCATTTTCCATTCCAACAAAAAACGGTTCTGTCTTTGTATAAAATTTACTGTGGTGCCCGCCTTTCCTGCTGAGTACTACATTTAATACCGGTGTAATGGTTAAGGATACAAATGCAGAAATTAAAACAGCAGCAGCCAGTGTTACACCAAACTCCCGGAACAATCTTCCAATAAACCCTTCTAAAAATATTACCGGTAAAAATACAATGGCGAGTGTGATAGAAGTAGAAATAACAGCAAAGAAAATTTCTTTGCTTCCTTCCAATGCCGCCTTTCGTATGGGCAAGCCCTGTTCCAGTTTCCTGAAAATATTTTCTGTTACCACAATGCCGTCATCCACCACCAAACCTGTTGCCAGTATAATACCCAACAGCGTAAGAATGTTGATGGAAAAACCGGATACGTACATGATAAAAAACGTAGCCACTAATGAAATAGGAATATCTATCAATGGCCTTATGGCGATCAACCAATCCCTGAAAAAGAAAAATATCACCAGCACCACCAACACAAAAGAAATGATCAATGTTTCTTTTACCTCTGATAAAGAATGACGGATATTAACTGTATTGTCCAGTAATATATTCAGCTCTATATCCGACTTGTTTGTTTTTTTTATCGCTTCCAGTTTTTTATAGAAGTCATCTGCTATCTGTATGTTGTTGGCCCCCGGTTGTGGAATGATCACCAAACCAACCGCATTAACACCATTATATTTCCAGCTCTGCTCTAAATTTTCAGGTGCAATATTTACCCTTGCCACATCACTTAACCTTACAATACCAGCGCTATCTTCTCTTATAATAAGATCACGGAATTGTTTTTCCGTACTTAACCTGCCCAATGTTTTAATGGTAAGCTCTGTATTGTTGCCATAAATTTTTCCGGGAGGCAGATCAATGTTTTCATTGTTCAGCGAAGTGCGGATATCAGTAAAACTTACATTGTACGCATTCATCTTATCAGGATCAACCCAGATACGCATGGCATATCTTTTTTGCCCGAAGATGTTGATAGAGCTTACCTGGTTGATAGTTTGGAATTGCTGCTGCAACACATTCTCTGCATAATCACTCAACTCCATCAAACCTTTGGTACGGCTTTGCACTGCCAGTATCAAAAGAAAATCACTATTAGCATCTGCTTTTGTTACTACCGGTGGTGCATCTATATCCTGTGGCAATCCTCTTGAAGCCTGGCTCACTTTATCACGGACATCACTAGCCGCAACTTCCAGGTCAACACCCAGATCAAATTCAACTGTGATATTGCTATTACCCAATGCACTGGAAGAAGTAATGGTCCTGATACCGGGAATACCATTGATCTGTTTTTCCAATGGTTCAGTTACCTGGCTTTCTATAATATCAGGATTGGCGCCGGTGTAAGAAGTGGAAACTGTAACAATGGCTGGATCAATAGCAGGATAATCACGGATGGCTAAAAAAGTATAACCCACCACACCAAATAAAATAATGGCGAGGTTGAGTACCGTTGCCATTACCGGCCGCTTCAATGATAATTCAGAAATATTCATGCTGTTGCCCTGCGCCTGTTTATATTGTTTTCATTTATTGAGAAATGGTGGCATCCTTTTCCTGTTCGCCAATTAATTGTGCTTCTGTTTTTACACTTCTTACTTTTACTGCACTCTTTGGCCTTACAAATAAAACGCCTGACACCACCACACTATCGCCTGTATTGATGCCTTCTAATATTTCAATCATATCACTTTCTCTTATTCCCGTACGTACATTTACAAAATTTGCCTTACCAGCTTTTACCACCACCAGTTGATTATTCTTATCATCAGGAATAATAGCATTAGCAGGAACCTTTACAGAGTTTCTTGTTTTCCCTTCATCAATAAAAACTTTTACAAAGCCACCGGGGTTTGGTTTTGCTCCCTGTAATATTGCCCTAACCTTTAAATTTCTTGTATCTGTATTGGCGCCGGGTTCTGTTGCCACCACCATTGCTCTTCCTCTTTGTTGGGAAGCAGCATCTGTTTCCACTTCCACTATCAAACCCTTTTTTATAATGCTGCCATATATTTCCGGTAAAGTAAAATCAATTTTTACCTGGCTGGTTTGCTGTATGGTTGCCAGCACAGTGGATGGGCTTACATATGCGCCGGGGCTTACCTGTCTTAATCCCAATACACCACTAAACGGGGCCCTGATAATTGTTTTATCAATCAATGTTTGGGTGTACACCATATCTGCCTTCAGGCTGTTTACCTGGTTTACTGCAATATCATAATCACTCTGGTTGATACCATTTATATCAAGTAGCTGACGATAACGTTCAGTCGTTTTTTCTGCCAGCTCAAGTTGCACTTTGCTTTTGGCTATTTGTGCAGCAAGGTCAGCGGAATTAATTTTTGCCAATACTGTTCCCTGCGCCACTGCACTACCTTCAGGAATATTGAGATAGGTAAGCCTGCCGCTTACTTCGGGCCTTATTTCTGTAAACTCATTGGCCACCACTGTTCCGTTAACTTCAATAATACTGTTTACAGGTTGTGGCTGTGCAATAAGCACATCAACAATAACGGGCGCATTGCCCCTTGCTTTATTATTTTCTTTTGATTTGTCTTTACAGGCAGAAAAAAGAAATACAAACCCGGGAAGGAAAAACAAGAAGATAATTTTTGAACAATACTGCATATTGCAATTTTTCGCTGGTTATTTACAAACACTATCCGATGATTAAAAGCCCTTAAAGTTAAAACCATCCGGGTAAAGATAATTGCCGTTCACACTTTGCCCATTGGCTGCTGAACAACAAAGTCTTCCACACTATAAAAATATTATGCCATAGCCTGTGTTACCTGTTTATAAATGCTTCCTGCAATTCATAAAACAATAGCCGCATTTAATTCCCCATTTTACCTTTTCTTTGTGCAAAATTTTACACATGAGTACATTAGTAGGAATAATTATGGGCAGTGAAAGCGATCTTGAAGTTATGAAAGGTGCCGCAGAAATGTTGCGCCAGTTTGAAGTGGAGCCTGAGTTAACCATTGTATCGGCACACCGTACCCCTGAGCGTTTACGGGAATATGCCAGCAAGGCAAAAGAACGTGGGTTGAAAGTGATTATTGCCGGTGCCGGTGGCGCCGCTCATTTACCCGGCATGGTGGCGGCTCAAACTATCTTGCCTGTTATTGGTGTGCCTGTAAAATCTTCTAACTCTATTGATGGCTGGGATAGTGTTCTCTCAATATTACAAATGCCTTATGGTGTGCCCGTTGCTACTGTTGCTTTGAATGGTGCAAAAAACGCCGGCATTTTAGCTGCACAAATTCTTGCCCTGCATGATCCTTCCATCGCCGGTAAATTGGAAGCGTATAAAGAATACCAGGATGATATTGTAATGGAAAGTGTGAAGAATGTACAGCGGTTTGGATATACCAATGAGTTTGATAAATAATTAAACTGCAAAATGAATGAAAGGGTAAGGAGGCTTTTAAAGCTTGTCTCAGGTTGTTCTATCATTATAATTGTTGTAGGTATAGTTTCTCTCATATCTAATCTCAGTGCAGATGGGTGATTGGTGGTCGTACAAGTTCGAAATTTGTTTCGCTATCAGGTTTTCAAATAATTTGTATTGGAGTTATAATGTTGTTATTCACTCTCTATACTTACTATGATTTTAGAAAGAAGGATAATAATAAATCAGATTAAAGCCAAAACCCAAAATGACTTTTTCATGAAACCACGACGGGAAGAAATACATCAAATTGAGACAGCTAAAGATTTTTAAAACCATTTCAATCGTTTCTTACCTTTTAATAATTCTAATGGGAAGTATGATTGGGCTACCATTTTTTGCTTGGCTATTATTTACGTTGTTTGACTCTGGAAACATTGACCAGCTCTTTGCACTTTTGGGTATTATCGGCTTGACAATAAGTTTTGTAACATTTAATTCGGCAAGAACTTTAAAAATTTTGCTGTTAGACATAATTTGTTTTATGCTATTAGCTTCGCCTGTTGTTAGACGAATTACAGCTGTTCCGATTGAACATTTTAATTACCTGGCTTTCATAATTCCGACAACAATGTTTAGCCTATTTTATATTTTTTCACTTTACTATTCTGTTAAACAATATTATAAAATAAAAAAAATAACGTAACAAAAAGCATCATGAGTCTTCTCTTATTGAACGATGCAGCCATTTAGTCGTATTTTTCTGTATCTCTTTTGCTAAGTCATCAATATAGCTTTCTCCGATATTGGTGAAAGAAGCAACCTCTTGCTCATTCAAATTTATTTCAAGTTCATAAAGTCCTATTCCGCCGCACAAAACTGATAAATAATAATTGCCATTATTTTTTATCAAAATATAATTCCAAGATTTTTCAATTACTTTTTCCATAATGAAAGATAAAATACCCGTATTAGAGACTGCTATTACTCCAAACTCCTTTCTCCCTGCAGGGGTTCCGACACCTGTATCCTCAAATATAAAAATTCTTATCCTGAACCCGGCATATAAAAGAACTTGCCGTCCAGGAGGGATTTTCATATTATACTCAGAATTTAAAAAGCCTTTTCATGAAACCCCCGATGAAGAAAAATACCTTCT
>JAZKGV010000283.1:0-10187 GCA_040385725.1 Bacteroidota bacterium
AGTTGGTGCCATGAAAAACAAAAGCTGGTATCAAAAAACAAAACTAAAGAGGAGACGATTTTACCTTTCGTAATTTTCACACTACGAAATTGACGAAATAAAAAGAGAGATCTTAGTTCACCACCTTATTGGCGCAACTACTGCTGGCAAAGGCTTCGGGTTTGGCTTTAAACGCAAAGCCCATACCGAGTATGTAGCCCATTGCTTCCCGTAAGGCTTCATTGCTTTTGAAACTTGGATTGGTGTTGATGTCGGCATGTACTTCCATGTCCACATCATACTCAGTAAACAGGTTGCAGAGTTCGTAAGCAATTTCAATGCTCTTGGCAACTTCCACCAGCATACGTTCTTTAATGCTGTACTTCAGCAAAGTTTTTTCATTGTGGATGAACATGAAACCGCCATGGCCTTCCCGTAAAAAAACAATTACGGTGGCAAATTCAGTTTCTTTTCCTTTTACCTGGCTGTCGGTACCGATGCAAACTTTGAGATGATAGCCTGCATTTGTTTCCCGTTTGATGGCTGCTTCTACCGCATCTTTAATGGGCAGTTGAATGGGATCGCCGTTAAATTTTCTCCATAACATAGTGAATGGGGTTTTCTAAAGTTACTGAGATTTATGATATAACCAACAGCAGCAGGCGAAAATTTAGCGACTTAATAAAGAATTAATCAGCCTGTAAATAAAAAGGGCCGCCTAAAAAAGCAGCCCGAAATACTTTACGCATAACTTTTTGGAGTTATAGTTTTAAGACTCTTTCAATTTTCGTTTCACCGCAACCGGAGAGTAATAAAATATAAATACCTGCTGGTTTACCATACATAGATATGCTGTTGAAACCACTGTTACCACTTCCAACTCCTAACCTGTTTCCTTTATTATCTGTTAACAGGTATTGGAAATTTCCATTGGCTATAATGCTGATATCATTTGCCGTAACAGTTGAAACGGCAAAGGTTTTAATGAAAGCCGGTTTCTTTAATAATACTGTTGATGAGTAAACAATTCTGCCTGAAAAAGAAGTTACCTGCAGGCGGTAGTACAGGTCTGTTTGCTGTGCCGGTGTATAATCAAAATTATTTTGGTTTACTACATTCCTTACATCATTAAAATGCACCGCATCTGGTGATGATTGTAGCACAATGCTACTGATAGCTTCATTGCAGTCGATGCTCCAGTTAAGTTTATGAAGTGTATTATTTATTGTGCCATTCAGTGATATATTACAAACAGGTAATACACCAAATAATCCCGACAAAGTATAAGAGCCAAGGCTGCCATAATCACTGGCATTGCCATTGCCTGTTCCTTCCACCACCATATAATAAGTGCCGGCATTAAGAATAGTATCTATTACAACACTCATGCTTCCCGCCGGATCATATACCTGCACTAATTTTTTTGCTGCATCATACAATGACAGTTTAATATCGAGGTCAGCTCCGTTGTTAGCTGCATCAATACCAAATGGTCTTGCATCCAGGTGAAAATTTGAATTGTGTGCCAGTGGAAATGTAAAAGCATCTTTATCATTGCCGGCGCTGATGATACCACTGACATTAATATTGGATGCATTGATCGGTGTGGGGGCAATACTTATGTTATCGCTGTGATCATCTGACCTATACCCAAAGCCATTTTGAGAAGTGATGATAGAAAGATTATCCTGGTTGTTGCCGCAACCATAAGGTGTGGGGCCGTTGTTCCAGCCGCTCATGTTACGGTAATAGCTGTTGCCCATTATGGGTGCCCAGGCTGTTTCACCAGTGCCATTGCCATCATTGTATGTTGCAGTAAGATTACAGCCATCATCATACTTACTCTGGTGAGATAACCCCAGTGTGTGGCCGCTTTCGTGTGAGCAACATTCTGCCACCATTTTTGGATTGTTTGGGCCAAGCTTGTCAGAAAAAACAAAGCAAGGTGTTTCATCGCCCCACTTAAAAGAACCCAGGTAGCTCACTCCGCCCACATTAGTAAACCAACTGCTGGTAGGTGTAACGATCACCCTCATTTTTTTATTGATCGGTGCTGCATCAAAAACAGCAATATCGGTTGTGATGTTGATATTAAAAGGACGGTAATCTTCTGCCACCCGGTTAAACACTTCAGCTATTTGAGCATTACTTAAACCTGATGGTATACAGTTAATGGTATTACCATTATTCCAAACTGGTGTGCTTACTTCTTCTCCATCAAAATCAAGATAAATAGTTGCGGCAGCGGAAGGATAGCTGTTGAGTTTTAACTGCTGGCTTTTTACTGCCGCAGCAAAACATAAAAATGTGAGTGTGAGAAATAGAATTTTATTTTTCATAAGGCTGGCTTTACCGGTGAAGGATAAAAAATGTTTAACGGCTACAGATCTGGATGATCTTGTTTGTATCCATTTTCACCAATTGGTAATTGCTGCCTTCTTTATGTTCCAGTTCGTACCCATCAGCAAAATCAGGGTTGAAAAGGTGGGCTACATAAATAAAATTATTGGCAGCATCAAAGCGCCTTGAAACTGAAAAAAGCGTATTACTGAATTCTGTCAATTTTATTGAAACTGTCTGCAGGTTGCTGTATTTTCTTGCATACCATCTTACTGGCCCTTTTAATGCAAACCCGTTGGGTAATAACAGTGTTACTTCTGCATCGTTCCCATAAGTAAATAAACTTGCTAATTGCTGTTCGGTGCAATTGATCGTGTTTGGATACTCTTTAAAAAGTAATGGTTTGGCGGAAGATCTTTTTTGCGCCGGGGTGCTGGTGGATGCCAGCATGCAAAGCAATGCTAACACTAATTGGGTACAGTGTTTCATAAGATTGTTTTTGATTGGATAAAGAGCCACCGGTAACTACTCCTGTAACTCATCCATCATAACGTATGAAACGCCTGTTTATTGTGATTTTGAGAGCGTTTTAATACTGATGTGTGCTCAGCATCACCAATGTGCAGGCTTCTTCCACTTCTATGTTTTTTGATTTTGCCAGCTCGTAGAGTTCATCGTTTTCGGTACCGGGGTTGAAAATGATGCGTTTGGGATGAAGCGATAAAATATAATCGTAATACTCTTTTTGCCTGAGCGGATTGAGATATAATGTAACGGTATCAATATTTTCAAATGCTTTCTTTTCTGTTTCTATAACAGTATTGCCAATATTGCCGGGGCGGTTGCCCAACGCAATCACAGGATGGTTGTTTGCGGTTAACCGCTGCACTGCTAAATAACTGTAGCGGCTGGGATGGATGGAAGCACCGAGTACTAATGTTTTTTTCTGTTGCATAGTATAATAATTCCGGTCTGACCTGCGGTACCGACCGGGTTATAAAAATCTTGCCCTTACATCTGGTGTAGGTATCATACATTCTTCTTTTTGCCCAAACCATTTGTACCGGTTCTTTCCAACGAAATTATATACTGCATTGCGGATAAAAGGTGGTACAATGATAAAGGCATAACAAAGAGGCCACAATCCTTTCAAATATTTACATACCCTTAATACTGCTGTTGAACGGCTGTACACTTTTCCGTTTTCAACGAACAAAAAAGAACTCATGTAATTTTCCGGCAAACCATACTGTAATAACAACTGGCGACCTGCTTCGCTTTGCAGCGGGGCGAATTTTATTTTTTTCTGCTTATCCTTTTTAATAGTAAAATTTACCGCCCCGTCACAGAAGTTGCATATGCCATCAAATAATATTACCGGGTTGTTATCCATTTATCACTATTTGGTCAAAAGTAAAGCCAAAGTTAAGCCTTGTTTGTTCAGCCAAAAAAAAGATTGGCTGATTGGATTCACCTGGCTTCGTTATGTATTGCAATTGTCCAAAATATGAAACTCAGATATGTCCATAGGAGAACAAAAAAAATATGAACTTTTGTTTCAAATGATTTTCCTTTCCAGAGTTTTGATGAATACCCAAAAAACTGTAGAAATAATCTTATTGTCCAGAAGATAGCAAGGGCAAAAGATATTTTTTTCCCAAGACCTGTCGTTGTCAATTCATCAGATGAGGTTAAACAAAGTAAGCCCATAAGAAAAACTGTTAAGGCAATAAAGAAAGTATGGACCATGATCATTTGCCGGTTGATCAAACTCAAAGAACTTAGTTCCTTTTCCCAATTAAAATACCTGGGAAAGATAATGTGAAGCAGGGCCAAACCAATTAGCAGTATACCGATGATATGTAAATTGAGATGCATATTAAAAGTATTAAGGGCGACAATAAAATACAGACATAAATGGTGTGAACTTAGTTTCGGCAAATGATGAAAAGCCTGCATTTTCAAATGCTGCTCTCCAGGTTCTTTTAGAGAAGAAATGTGTAAAGCCAATGGAGAATGCAAGAAAGTTAGGAAGATCCCGTAAATGCTCAACCATTATTACTTTTCCATTTTGCCTGCATACCCGGTGACATTCTTTTAAAAATTGTATTTTTTCTTCCTGTCGCCTTATTTCATGTACTGCTGACAATAAGAATATAATATCCGTTGAATTATCTTCCAGAGGTATGGAACCGGATCGTATTTGTTGTGTGCCGGGATAAACCATACTCACTTTTCGTGCCCTGACAATTGCAGGTTCCGTGTGCTTTTCGGCATTGTAAAAATCAAATACTTTCAAATGAGATTGAGGAAAGAGGTTTTTAATAATAAAACTTGTTTCATCAAAGCCGGCATTTATGTTTAAAACCTGGTTTTCGCCGGAATCTTTAATATTAAACTTCTTCACCCAATTGAAATGATAATAGCCGGAAAAATCGTACACATAAGCCGACACAATTAATGGCATTATAAGACCGTATAAAAACGCAAACATTATTATCCAATACAATAGAGCAGGCCAACTGAACAATAGGTAGCTTCCGGTTATTAAAGCCAAAGCTGTTAAACCAAGTATATAAAAGTGCCGGTTAAAACTCAGGATATTTAATACCCCCTGAAATTTTTTTCGTGTTATTTCCATGTTTCAATTTTACCTTTTTTCCAATAGTAAGGAATGTTTTTAATTACAAAAGCATTTGCCAATATTGGTTTTTCAAGTTTTAGTGTATCCAAAAAATCAAAATAATAGTCAATTATTTTTACCGGGTTGGGATTCCAGTTTTGCCTGACACCCTCAATAATTAAAACTTCTTTGTTAGCCGGGTTGTAAGTAAAAGTAAAAGGAAGCGGCCCGGCAAATCGCCTCGCTTCTTTCCAATCGGCAAAAGGTGAATTTTCGGGTAAAGAAATTTCTTCTGCAGCCTTATCAATTACTATTTTAAATTTTGATTTAGCCGATGAAATTATTTTTGACTGACTGTTTTCATTCAAAAATATATCAGTGGTTGTATAATTGTAATGAGTAAAGATGTTACCCATGATCTCCATTTTCTTTTGATCAGTTTCAGATTTAAGAATGTATAAACCACGTAAATTCTTTCCAGCTTGATTGGTGTAACGCACAAACACTCGATAGCCGATCAAAAAAAAGTCATTACCCATAAACTCAGGAAATCCTTTTGGCCGTAGGTTTTTTGTTTGAACCATTGCTATTGCAATAAAGGCCCATTTATCATTAAATGTGTCTAATTGCAAACATTCGGGGATATAAAATTCCAATTGTTCCTTTGGTACTGCAAAGGTGAGCACCAATGAGCTTTCAAAAAATGCTTCAACGGCAAAAGGATGATTTTTAAGAAACGGAAACATTTTTTTTGGTTGGGTTAATTTTTTATTCAGGTAAAATTCATTAAAGTAAATAACCAATATTAAAAGGAACGCAAATATTACATTCGCCTTTCCCCAAAGTAATAAACCCGGCACAAGAAAAAATTCCAGTGTATTCATGGCCGCAATAACCAGTATCTGTACAATGGCATTTAACCTTGATTGAATATTGCTTACTATCCAAACTCCCATTAAAATTTCTGAACAGCCTATAATGATTGTCAATATATGTGCATGTTCATTTCCCAATATTGCTGCTACAATTTGCTGGTGCCTGGGTACAAGATTCAGCACTTTGCAAAACAGCCCGTTTGCGATCCATGTTGCCGCTATACAATAAGTGAGTAAGATATGGGGTTGCTTGTTGGTCATATTTTTTACTGCATGTTGCAGGTTTATATTGATAGTTTTATAAATTATAAAAATTATTTTAAAAGTTCCATTGGGCGTTTCATTTTGATAAAGATTTCTACATAACAAAGTCGTGTATAATAAATTGCCATAAGCGGAGCAATAAAGATCAATATCCACACAGAACCTGCAGGCATTGTGATAACAGCTATAAAACTGATCCAGTGATATATAAACCTTTCGCTCCATTTCTGTATAAAATGTTTTGTAACTGCATGTACTATCATACTGATACTTTGCCATGCTCCCACTACAATATATCCTTCAATAAGAATAAAGTCAGAAAATCCAATCTGTAACGGCAAGGCGATTAATCCATAGTAAAGTATCAGCGCCACGCTGATGCAGAAGTCTGCTATTTTAAACCTTTTCATAACTGTGTATTTTAATATTTCAGAAAATATTGAAACATAGTTTTTAAATAAAAGCCGCAAAGCGGCCGGCCTGCAGGAACAGGCTATTTTACTTAAACACTTTCAGTAACCCACTCAAAAACCAGTTCTCATCTGCCTTGGTCATAATGTCAAGCATTTTATCTGCCTGGTTACCCAGTTTTTTTATGCTGGCGATAGTGTCAGTAAATTGTTTTATATCCTTATCTTTTTTATCTCCTTCCACTTTTTCTAATTGTGATAGAAGTTTCAGCATAGGATCAAGCTCCCTCTTCTTTCTTTCCTTGGTTATTTGTGTGGCTACTTTCCAGATATCTTTTTCTGCGGTAAAATATTCTTTTCTTTCACCTGGCAGTATCACCCTGTCAACCAAACCCCAGCTTATCAGTTCCCTGATATTCATGTTTACATTACCACGGCTAATGTTGAGCTCTTCCATTATCTCATCCTGCGTAATAGGCTTGGCGCTTATCATCAGCAACGCATGTATCTGCGCCATGGTACGGTTAATACCCCAATGCGTACCAAAGGCTCCCCAGCTGCTGATAAATTGTTGTTTTGCTTCTGCTAATTTCATGATGAATAATTTGACAACCCAAAGATAAGTTTGTTTTTGAATTTTCAAAACTTTTTGAAAACAAATTTTCATTGACTGCTAAAAACAAAGATGCCGCCCGTTAGCTAACGGACGGCATTTGAATAATTTTTTAAAAGTTATACTGCGTTGGCAATATCCTGCATCATAACCAATCTCTCTTCAGACACCCAGATCTTCTGTGACTCTTCCCTGTCAGGGTAAGTAAAGTTAACTTCGTATTTACGGGATTCGTCATTTTGATCAAGTATTACAGCTACACCGGCAGGCTTGTATTCAGTATCCAGCAAAATAACTTTTTGACTTAGATGAAATTTCATTGTGTTTAATGCTTTTATGGGTGTAAGTATTAGAACAAAATTTATGCCCGAAATGTTTCTTGTACTGCTTTGGTAAGGTGGCGGACAAACTTTTACAACTGTTTTACTTTCAGTGTGAATGAAGTAATGTTATGCAGGCTTAAAAGTTGAAAGTAAATTAGTTATTACATTTTTAATGAGGGGGAGAGTAATCTACAAGTTACCCACAAAATGAATTTGTTAATAAAAAAATAAGGCGCTGCAATGCAGCGCCTTCACAAAAAATTATCTTTTTAACTTATACCAGCATCGTTACCGGGTTTTCTAAATATTTCTTTACAGTTTGTAAAAAGGCTGCACCCACTGCACCATCCACACTGCGGTGGTCGCAACTTAAAGTAACCTTCATAATATTCGTCACACCAAAACCATCACCCTTTTTCACCACCACTTCTTTTATCCTTCCCACAGCCAGTATTGCACTGTCTGGCGGATTGATAATAGCGGTGAACTCTTCTATATCCATCATCCCCAAATTAGAAATGGTGAAAGTGTTACCGCTGAATTCTGCCGGTTGCAATTTTTTATCTTTTGCTTTTGCATACAGTTCTTTTGCATCACCGGCAATTTGTGACAATGATTTTTGATCTGCAAAACGGATAACAGGAACGATCAATCCTTCAGGCATTGCTACTGCACTACCAATATGTATGTGATGATTCTGACGGATGAAGTCTCCCATCCAACTGCTGTTTACATCAGGATGTTTACGCAGCGCCATTGCACAGGCTTTTATCGCCATGTCGTTGAAAGAAATTTTTACCGGGCTCACTTCATTCATTGCTGCTCTTGCAGTCATCGCCGTATCCATATTTATCTCCATGGTGAGATAGAAATGCGGTGCACTGAATTTGCTTTCACCCAACCGGCGGGCAATCACTTTACGCATTTGTGTTAATGGAATATCCGTGTGGCCTTCTGTTCCGCCTTGATAAACTGTGGGTGCTTTTGAAGAGCCGCCTGCAGGGCTTACAGCCGCTGCCGGGGCAGGAACATAAGAGTCAATATCTTTTTTAGTGATACGACCATTATCCCCACTGCCATTTACTTTGTTTATATCAATTCCTTTTTCAGCTGCTAATTTTTTTGCAAGAGGAGATGCTTTTACACGTTGGTCGTTGGTTGTTGTTGGTTGGCCGTTTGCGGATGAAGGTTGTGCTGTTGCAGGTTGTTCTGCTACTGCGGCAGGTTGAGGTGCAGCAACTGCTGTATTGGCACCTGATTTTTCTGCTGCCACATAAGCACTCACATCAGTTCCTGGTTTGCCAACAATCGCAATGATCTCGTTTATTTTAGCAGCTTTGCCTGCTTCCACACCAACATATAATAAAGTACCTTCTTCATAACCCACCACTTCCATTGTGGCTTTATCGGTTTCCACTTCCGCCAACACATCATCGCTTTTTACATGGTCGCCTATTTTTTTATTCCATGCTACGATCTTTCCTTCCGTCATGGTATCGCTCAGCAAAGGCATACGGATCTCTTTTGCCCCGGCAGGTAATTCCACTTTAGCAGCGGCTGGTGCCGCAGCAGTGGTGGCTGCAGGTTGTGCAGCGGGTGCTGGTGCGGCAGGTGTTGGTGCTGCAGCTGGTTTTGTACCGCCACTTTCACCATCCAATAAAGATTTAAAATCCTCTCCTTCCTTACCAACAATAGCAATGATCTGGTTTATTTTAGCCGCCTCACCAGCAGGAACACCTATATATAATAAGGTACCATCGGCATAGCCGGTTACTTCCATGGTAGCTTTATCGGTTTCAACGTCAGCAAGCACATCATCACTTTTTACCTTATCCCCTACCTTTTTGTTCCAGGTAATTATCTTGCCTTCCGTCATAGTGTCGCTGAGCAGCGGCATCCTTATCACTTCTGCCATATTTTGAGAATTTCTAAGTATTTAAAATGAGTGCCGAAATTAATGCAAAAAAAGGAAATAGTCCATAGACAAATAACAGGCAGCTTTTTATTTTGTTTCCGGGAACGAGTGCGGAATTTTTACAGCGGCCAAATACTTTCATAAACATGATAATTATTACTGCCTGGCCGATTGAAATACCCGGTAATACTCATAAAAGATCCCCCGGTTTCGGGGGATCTTCTTTTGGTGGAGTTTCTTATTTAGAAAAACTTAATGTACAGTCAAATTTGCTTTCGTCCTGTCCCAGTTCTGCGGCAGCTGCATTGCTAAGGCGGATAACAAGGCCATTGTTTTGTTTTATATCGGGCATTACATCCAGCACTTTGGCAAATACCGATCTACCTGTGGCAGGGCTGGTGATCTTTACAATTGTTCCGGATGCTGCACCATTATGAAGGCAATAATACTTTCCATCTTCCCAACCACTGGTGCTTTTAAACACGGCGGCAGTTCCGGTTTCGCTGCTTATATCAGCACCTTTTACCTGGTCGGCAAAAATATTTTTGAAATAACCGCCGCTAAAATTTTTGCTTTTTGGTGTTTCTTTTACCTGGCTGTTCTTCGTTGTTACCGGTTCCTCTTTAGGAGTATCATTTTTTACAATCACCGTATGCTCTGGTTCCTTTGCCGGTTTGTCTTCATTTTTTACTACAACAGGTTTAGGCTCCGGTTTTTTCTCTGTTGGCTTTACAACCTCCGTCTTGGGTGTTTCTTTAACAACTGCAGGTTTTGTATCGGCTTCTTTTACAGCAGGTGTTACAATTGCTGTTACCGGTTTTGCCATTCCTGCAAATGCCGACAGA
>JAZKGV010000284.1:0-5125 GCA_040385725.1 Bacteroidota bacterium
AGTGAAAAAAATACTATCAAGGCTGGGGTAAGATATGAATACACATATAGTAACCTGGGAAGTGAAACACAAAAAAATATTGTTGACAGAAAGTACGGTTATTTGTTTCCAACCATTTACTGGAACCATAAGATAAATGACAATAACAGTTTTAATATCAGTTACAACAAACGCATCAACAGGCCCACCTTTAATGACCTTGCGCCATTCCTTATCTTTATTGATCCGAATACTTTTTTATCAGGTAACGCAGCGTTGCAACCTGCTATTTCCGATGGCGTGAAAGTTGATTATGTGCTGAAGAAATTTGTTTTCTCAGCAAGCTATACTTATGAAAAGTACAGCATAGGAAATTTCCAGGTGAAGGTGAACACCACTACCAATAAACAATATATGGTGGCTCAAAACCTTACCCGTACAGAAAGCATCAATACATTATTTGTGATGCCAATACAGGTAACAAAATGGTGGGCATCTTATATTAACATTAACGGTGTTTGGGAAAAAGCCAGTGCAAATTTTTCAAAAGAGCCTGTAACGGTAACTTTGTTCTATTATAATATTGCCGGCTCTCAAAGTTTTACTTTGCCTAAGCAATACAGCCTTGAGTTATCTGGTTTTTTCCGTTCAGAAAGTTTATTTGGTGTGGCTAAATTAAAAGCGCTGGGCAAATTAAATATCGGGCTACAGAAAAAATTCAACAACTGCAATTTGAAACTTGGTGTAGATGACCTGCTCTCCACTTTTAAATTTGGTTTTGAAACAGATGCCCCGCAGGAAAATTTTTATTCCACATCAACTATCCGGATCAGCCGGCGGATATTCAAACTTACTTTTTTAAAAACCTTTGGAAATAAGATCCTGAAAGAAAAGAGGGAGAGAAATACTGCATCCGATGATGAAAGACAGAGAGTAACACAATAAGGCTTATTGTTTGCTTATCAGTTTTAAAACCTTTTCAACATCTTCGGGAGTATCAATACAATGGCTTTCATATTTTGTAACCACACATTTTATTTTAAAACCGTTTTCAACCCAACGCAATTGTTCAAGCGATTCTGCTTTTTCCAATGCTGAAACAGGAAGCTGTGTAATTTTTTGTAAAATATCCCTTCTGTAAGCATACATGCCTACATGGCGGTAATATGAATGATGCCTGTGCCATTCTTTTTCATCCACGCCTTTTATAAAAGGCATTACCATGCGGCTGAAGTAAAGCGCTTCGTTATGTGTATTGAGAACAATTTTTACTTCGCCTTTATCAAACAGTATTTCATAGCTGTCAACTGCGATCATTTGTGTTGCCAGTTCTGTTGTTCCATCTTTTAATATCGCCGCCAGTTCATCGATCTGTTCCGGTTCAATAAATGGCTCATCGCCCTGTATATTGATAACATAATTAAAGTCATCTTTTAATTGAAGCAACGCATCCATACAGCGGTCTGTTCCGCTGGGATGATGTGAAGCTGTCATTACCACCTGGCCGCCAAAATTTTTTACATGATTGAAGATCCTTTCATCATCTGTTGCCACTACTACTTTGGAAAGCGATCTGCTTTTTGAGGCCTGCTCATACACCCGTTGCAACATTGTTTTTCCTTCAATATCAATTAAGGGTTTACCAGGAAACCTTGTGCTTGCATAACGGGCTGGTATAATTCCAACTATCATATCATCAGCCGGGTATTATCCCTGTATCTTTAGAGGTAAAAAATTGTGTTGCTGTTTTATTACGCAGAGAGAGATAATCTTTATACGCATCTCCATATTTCATGCGGAGCTCAATAGCCACTTCAAAATTATTCGCCATACTCATTACGATCTCTGATACTTCTCTCACTCCATTCTGGCTGCCATCATGCATTGTGATATAATCTGCCAACCTTTTTTCTACTGCAAATTCAGAAAGCAATGGGTTAGCAGAACGGCCAATCATAAACCTTACGCCAGCTAGTTTGGCAACAGAAAAATCAAGCACATCATCAAACACAAATAATACATCTGCCGGTGAAATTTTATGCTGTTCACACAAATGCATCAGCGCCTTTTCTTTATCCCCGCTTTTATAATAAACATAATGCAGGTTCTCTCTTTTTGCAAATGAAAAAGCCAATTGGTTATTTTCACCTGTAATGATGGCTGTGATGGGGAGTTGTTTAGTCATCAAAAAATGACTGAACCGCATCATGTTCACACCCATAGAATCAGTTTCACTAAATCCACTGTGGCCTTCAAAATTTTTTCTGCCATCATTAAAAACACCGTCCCAGTCAAAAACAAATGCTTTTACCTGTTTCAATTTCTGTTTAAGCGTTTGTGGGCTTGAAACAAATTCGCCTTTAAAGTAATCTTCCGGTGTTACGTTCGCCTTCATAAACAATAATTATTCTTCAGGATGAGATGTAGAAAGAGATAAAGCTAATGAATTTCAGATGAGCTTTATAAAAAAGGCCATCATGTTTTGATGGCCGTTTTATTAATTTGCTTCAAGGTCCTGTATATCCAGCATACCAATTGGCTTGCCGTTATCAGTAACCATAATGGTATCAACATTTGTTTTCTTAAAGATAGCAGCGGCATCATTCAGCAACATACTTCCTTCAATACTTACCGGGGTTTTATATTCCAGTGAACCCAATTTCTTATCCAATATTGCAGAACCATCGGTTTGCAAATGCCTTCTCAGGTCACCATCAGTAAATACACCTTTTACTTGTGAATCTTTGTCAGCAACAACGATAGCACCAAAACCAAACTCCGTCATTTTTACAATGGCATCCTTCACATTTGTATCGCCGCTTACAACAGGGTTTACCCCATTGATGGCTTCACTCACTTTTACTGTCATCAATTTGGTATCTCTTAAAAACTGTTCAGTACCTAATTGAGTGAAATGATTTTCTGTAAGGCCTTTTAATACTTTCAGTGGAACAGTGATAGTGTGTACACCAATATTGAGTGCATTACGAACATGCTCTGCATTACGAACAGAACTGAACATAATTTTTGTATCGTATCCATAATGATCAACAGCATCTACGCATTGTTCCACCAAACCCAATGCATCATGTCCCTGGTCCTGCAAACGGCCAACCAATGGACAAACATAACTGGCGCCTGCATGCATGGCCATATATGCCTGTTGCAATGTGTATACAAGGTGAACATTCACTAACAAGCCATCGTTACGCAACATTTTACAAGCCCTCACACCTTCCAGGGAAACAGGTATTTTAAAAACTGTTTTTGTTGGATCCAAACCAAAGTTCAACTGGCGGTGTGCTTCTTTCACCACATCTTCTGCCGTATTGCCCAATGCTTCGATCTGCAGCACCGGCACCATCTTACTTAACTTCAAGATCATCCCGTCAATATCAGCAATGCCTTCCCGCTGCATGAAAGTTGGCGTAGTAGTAAGCCCGTTTAAAAAGCCCAGTTTAAAACCTTCTTCAATTTCTTTAAGGTTGGCTGAATCAAGATATAATTCCATGTTCTTTTGTTTAATGTGCGGCGAAAATAAGTATTAATCGGGAAAGCCGAATGATGAGTTATGAGTTATGAATTATGAGTTTTTATTTCCTGTATTTCAACTCTATAGCATGCAACTCAATAAGCGGTTTTAAGAACTCTTCCAAATCATACACCGATAGTTGGCTGGCTGCATCACACAATGCATGTGTTGGATCAGGATGCGTTTCAATAAAAATCCCATCCACACCTGCCGCAACACCAGCCCTGCTAAGAACTGGTAAGAATTCCCTGTTACCTCCTTTTGCATCCGAACTTGGGATACCGTATTTACGAACACAGTGTGTAATATCAAACACAACAGGATAGCCAAGTTTACCCATATGATAAAAACTTCTAGGATCAACAACAAGGTCATTATAACCCATTGTGTAACCACGTTCAGTTAAGATGATCTGGTCATTGCCACTATCAACACATTTACCAACAGGATGCTTCATATTATCCGGCGCTAAAAACTGCCCGTGTTTGATATTGATAACAGCACCTGTTTTTGCAGCAGCTACCATCAAGCCGGTTTGCATACATAAGTATGCAGGTATCTGCAATACATCGCATACTTCTGCAACTGGTGCACACTGGTCAGGATAATGTATATCTGTTAATAAAGTAAAACCAAACTGTTCTTTTATTTTGGCCAAAATTTTCATGCCTTCTGCAAGACCGGGGCCATTATAATATTTTAAACTGCTACGGTTATCTTTTGAAAAAGATGATTTGTAGATGATAGGAATATTCAGCTTCTCTCCCACTTCTTTTAATTTCTCTGCGGTCTTCATCATGATCGATTCATCTTCGATCACACAAGGGCCGGAAATCAAAAACAGTTCATCTGCTCCGCAGGTAATATTCCCAACTTTTACTTTTTTTAAACTCATGATTATAATCTTTTGTATAAATCTTTAATAGTATCCAATGTAATTTTTTCTTTCCAGTCTGGCCCGATGGCGTGGTTCCACATGTGTGGTAAGTTGTAAGCTACCTGCGCCATAGCGGTGATGGTTTCATCACTCCAGTTTTTGTGTAAGCCTTGTGGTAAATTTACTTTGTGTTGTACCAGCATCTGCTTAAACTCTTTCACGCCTTCTGCATAATAATCTTCCAAATGCTGAAAGGCAAGACAGTTTGCATAACAATGTTTTTCATGCAGGATCTTTGACAGGCCGTAAGAAAGCGCATGGCAAATACCCACTTCAGAATACGTTAGACTTAATCCACCCATCATACTTGCCACCATCAGTTTATCATCATTGGCTGCAGTTTGTCCTGCATTGTCACCCAAATAAATTTCACGGCAAAGTTTTAATGACTGCTCTGCAAAAGCGTGGCTGTAAGCATTGTTCAAAGTTCCGTTCTCACTTTCTATACAATGAATGTAAGTATCCATCCCGGTGAACAACCATTTGTCTGTTGGCACAGAAGCTATTAATTCCGGGTCAAGAATCACCTGGTTAAAAACTGTCCAGTCGCATTTTAAACCTAACTTTTTTTCAGGCCCGGTTAATACAGCCGTCATGGAAACTTCGGCGCCTGTGCCTGAAATAGTTGGAACACCGAGATGATAAATACCAGGCTTCTTTATCAAATTCAAGCCTTG
>JAZKGV010000284.1:5135-16777 GCA_040385725.1 Bacteroidota bacterium
AACGATACTGCCTTTGCAATATCCATTATGCTGCCGCCACCAATGCCAATAACACCAGCAGGCAACCCTTTTGTTTTTAAAACCTCATCTCTTAAAGCATCAATCAATTCTGTAGTTGGCTCTTCCGGGTCAACATCAATCAACTTCACAATATCATTTGCTTCGGCAGGTATTCTATTTAATAGATCCTTTCCGGCAAAATAATTATCAACTATAAAGAGAAAGAAACCTCCATTTCTTTTTTCAGCTAAAATGCCAGACATATTATCAAAACTGCCACGGCCAAAAACAACTTTGTCTATGTTCTTAAAATTTTTGTGGGTCATTAATTGATTTGAAAATTTGATGATTTGAAAATTTGGAAATAACCTTTAGAGGAAATTATCCATTAACAGGCTCAACCACCTTTTCTACACAAACTGAAATATTTTTTGCCAGTGTATGTATCTCTTCTTCTGTCCATGTGCAGCGGATGCCGAATGAAATCAAACGACCAATCACTTCCTGTGATTTTGGCAGATCAAGATTCATATAATCCTGCGGAGCACCTAACACTTCAACAGCAAGTTTAGAAGCAGTTTTCAATCCTTTTATATGTTCCCACTGGTTGATGAAATGGTACATATTGGTGAACCAATAATTAAAACCGGTAACACCTGCTTTATTAAATTCATCCACCACCGCTTTTGCTGAAGCAGTATCAGGCAAAAACATATTTAAGAATGTTGCCGAATCACCATCAGCATCTGCAATGGTGGCAAATGAAATACCTTCTGTGTTTGATAATAATTCAGTGAGCAATTTTTTGTTTTTGTTATTCCGCTTCATCACTTCAGGCACACGGCTGGTTTGTACTTTACCAATGGCTGCATGTATCTCACTGATGCGGTAATTAAACCCAATAATAGGATGTTGCTCCATGCCACGGTTGTTGCCAACATGGTCGTGGCCGTGGTCGCTGTAAGAATCTGCTAATTTGTAAGCAGCCTCATCATTTGTTACCAGCACACCACCTTCGCCAGCGGTAGCTATTTTAAAAAAGTCGAAAGAGTAACAACCCGTTTTTCCAAACAAGCCAACCTTAGTTCCTTTATAAGAAGCGCCAAATGCCTGGCCTGCATCTTCCACCAAAATCAAATTGTGTTCTTTCACTATCGGCATTATTTCATCCATATTGGCCATGGCGCCACACATGTGTACAAGACAAATGCCTTTTGTTTTGGAAGTCAATACTTTATTAATCCCTGCTGCACTTAAACATAAGGTCTCATCAACCTCTGCAAACACCGGTTTTGCCCCAACAAACAATACGGCTTCCACAGATGCTGCATAGGTAAATGGAGGAACGATCACTTCATCACCTGCACCGATGCCGGCTGCTGCCAATGCTGTAGAAACAGCCGTGGAGCCGCTGCTTACTGCATGGGCATATTTTGCATTCGTTACTTTTTTTACTTCGGCTTCAAATTCTTTTGCCTTCCAGATGCCGTTGCGCTGGGCATCATGGTTATAGCGGAAGAAGATCCCTGTTTCCATTACATCATTCACTTCTTTTCTTTCTTCTGCACCGTACAATTCTGTTCCTGGCATAGTTGTAAAATTTTAGGCTGCAAAAATACGGTTTGCAGTAAACATTATCTTAAAAAATGGGAAAGTGGCTGATAGCTGATTGAAGGGAAAATGCTATAGCCCTAAATAAAAAAGATTTGCCTTGCGGCAAATCAATTTTTTCAAACCAAAACCTTCTGTTGTAACAGAATTTAAAACCTAAATGGCTTCACAGGAATAAATTTAAAACGGGACAAGGTGCCTAAAAGCTAAGCCTGCAAAAAAATACCCTCAAAGTATTTTTCTGACATACAAAAGTAAATTGCCTGTTTGTTTTAAAATGTGTAAAAAGGACATCATGCTAACCGCAAAAGTCATTTTCCATGATTTATGTAATGTATTTACAGTTCGCTGGGAAGTTTATTAAACTGTTTTTTAAAGGCTATGGTAAAGTTGCTGAGGTTTTTAAAGCCAAGCCTGCTGCCTACTTCTTTTACCGAGTATTTCTTTGTGGCTATCAGTTGCTTTGCTTTTAACATCCTGTTTTTTTGATAATACTCGTAAAGGTTGTAATCATATATCTTTTTAAAGAGGGCTTTTAATTTTGTTTCGCTCATGGTGGCAATACGGGCAAGTTCAGGAACGGGTGGCGGTGCTTCGCCTACTGCGTTGGCAAGAATGGCTTCTACCTGTATCATCTTCTTCAGATCATTTTCGCTTGCTCCGGTTTCATTACTGGTACCTACCACCCTGTTATAGGCATTGCGTAAAAATTTTTCCAGCAACAACATCACCCTGTTTTGTAAAGCGGCATGGTATAGAGGTTGCTCTTTTTTCAGTTCAAAAATGTCTTCCATCAGCTCCCTGTAATCAATACCAAGTACATCAAACTCTATGGCAGGTTTATCAACAGGTAAAATGCTGTTCCATATGGCATCATCTGCTGCAATACCGAATTGTTTTTGAAACCATTCTTTAGTAAAATAAATGTTCACACAGCGGTCTTCTATTTCACTATTGATGAGGTACTCTAATGGTTCCAACGGGTTACTTAAAAAAGCACCGGAATAAATATTGGTATTGTCTTCCAAAACCAGGTCACCCAATTTTACAGAGAGTGCTTTAATATTTCTTACCTCATCAAACCGTAAAGTGAAATGATTGCCGGGTGCTGTATTTCGTTTAAAGAAACAATCCTGGTTAAGTACACATTCATTCGTTAGCACCTGCAGGCCGTTAGTTAATTTTTCTACTTTTACATAACCACTTCCAACATGCTCCGGCAGCCATATTGTATTGGCAGTAACAGGTACTCTTAAAAAGTCTGCCAGTATGTACAGATAATCGTAGTGATCGCAATAATCGTAGCTGAATTCTATCATGCCATGCTTTTACAAAGCGGCAAATTACAAAACCATTTTTTTATTATTCCTTTATAAGTTGTGAGGGCAGGGTTTTGAATTGCTTTTTAAATGCGGTGGAAAAATTAGCGGTGTTATGAAAACCTATTGCTTCGGCAGTTTCTCTTATTGAATAGCGCCTGCTCAGCAGCATTTCTTTTGCTTTTTGTAACCGCACAGTTTGGTAATATGTGTAAATGCCTGCACCGTATAATTGTTTAAACCCTTTCTTAAGCCTTGTGGCACTCATAGTTGCAAGCTTTGCCAGCTCTTCAATATTAGGTGGCGGTTCAGCAAGATCTTTCAACAACACCCTCTCCACCTTCATTAATTTTTGTATATCCTCTTCAGGCATATCCGGTTCTCCATCGTACTGTTTCATTTTTGCAGCCAGCCGGCTAAAGAATCTTTCGATCAAAAGCGTTACCCTGTTTTGTAAAAAGATGTTTTGCAAAGGATCATCCTTTTTTGCATTCCACAATTCATCCATCAGCTTAAGGTATTCTGCATCCAATGGCTCTATATCAAAACAGGCGGTTTTTAATGATACATATTGCTGCAACCCATCCACATTTTCCTGTAGCCCCAGGTATTTTTTTAACCAGGCTTCGCTGAAAAAAACCTTTACCACTTTTATCCTTGTATGAGCACTTACTTCTTCTGTATTGGTAAACATATTACTGGTAAGCCTTACCACCGAATGGCGGGTTTGGCTTTTCTCCAATATTTCTCCATCCACACTAAAAACTGCCGTGTCTTTTATATATATATCTTCAAAATGTAAAACATAGTAACGTTTTTCCGACTGCTCTCTCCGGGCAAAAAAGTAACTGTTGAACTCCACATCGGCCAGCAGCACCTGTAGTTCCGGGGCCAGGTCAATTATTTTAATGATACCATCGCCTGCCGGCGGTTTTATCATAACGTAGTCTTCTTCATGATAAGGCACACCCATGGCGGCTGCCATTTTTTGCAGCAACGATTTATTATCTGTATGGTTGAGCTCAAAAACTATCATGGCACAAACAGGCGTTTGTGGATACGGCAGAAAAAATGATTTGTTCTCAGAGATAACGTAAAGGATTGCGCCTTGCGTTCAGGATATAATTCTTGATATTCATCCAGAAGGCCACAAAAAGATAGACGATCACAGGCGAACCCATTGTAAGAAATGAAATGTAGATAAAATATTTCCGGATGGTGGAAGTGGCTATACCCATCTTTTCTCCTATGGCGGTGCATACACCAAACACATGCCACTCGATAAAATGTTTTAACCGTTTCATATTGTAAAGATAAATAAATAATGGTTTAAAGAACCATGCAAAAATAGAACCGTAATCGTTGCCGGACTAACAAAACCCCTTTAAGAACGGTTTTCAGGTACGTTTGTTTTCCAAAATCACCAATTTTCACGAAAAAAATCTGTGCTTAGTTTCGTACATTTGCTCACCAATTTAATAATTTGATAAACAGGCAAGTGATGCTCTCTTACCAGCCATTTATAACTTACCGTCTTCACCTTTCAGTATTAAATTGTTCATTTTCTCATCTTTCAAATTTTATCTATGGCCTTTGACATTGAAATGATTAAAAAGCTGTATGCCAATTTTGGCAACCGTATTGATGCAGCCCGTAAAATTGTGGGCAAACCGCTAACACTTACTGAAAAAATATTGTATGCTCACTTGTGGGAAGGCAATGCCACCCAGACCTATGAAAGAGGAAAGAGTTATGTGGACTTTGCACCAGACCGCGTTGCCATGCAGGATGCTACTGCTCAAATGGCTTTATTGCAGTTTATGCAGGCGGGCCGTAAAAAAGTGGCAGTACCTTCTACTGTACATTGCGACCATCTTATTGTGGCAAAAGAAAACAGCAAGATCGATCTTGAAAGAGCGGTAAATGAAAGCAGTGAAGTGTATGATTTCTTAGCTTCTGTTTCTGATAAATATGGTATTGGTTTCTGGAAACCCGGCGCTGGTATTATTCACCAGGTGGTGTTGGAAAATTACGCTTTCCCCGGTGGTATGATGATCGGTACTGATAGCCACACTGTAAACGCAGGTGGCTTGGGAATGATTGCCATTGGTGTTGGTGGTGCTGATGCCTGTGATGTGATGGCAGGCTTACCATGGGAATTGAAAATGCCAAAACTGATCGGTGTAAAGCTAACGGGCAAGCTGAGTGGCTGGACGGCACCTAAAGATGTGATATTAAAAGTAGCTGGTATCCTTACTGTAAAAGGTGGTACCGGTGCGGTGGTTGAATATTTTGGCGAAGGTGCCATAGCAATGAGTTGTACCGGTAAAGGAACCATCTGTAATATGGGTGCAGAGATCGGTGCCACCACTTCTACTTTTGGTTATGATGAAAGCATGAGCCGTTATTTAAAAGCAACCGACAGGGAAGATATCGCATTGGCTGCTGATGCTGTAAAAGAACATTTAACCGGTGATGCAGAAGTGTATGCAAATCCTGAAAAATATTTTGACCAGGTTATTGAAATAAACCTGAGCGAACTGGAACCACATCTGAACGGTCCTTTCTCTCCCGATCTTGCTACGCCAATTTCAAAAATGAAAGAAGCTGCTGCTGCCAACAACTGGCCTACTAAAGTAGAAGTTGGTTTGATAGGTAGCTGCACCAACTCTTCTTATGAAGATATTTCAAGGGCAGTTAGTTTAGCAAAACAAGTGGCTGAAAAAGGATTACAAACAAAAGCACAGTTTACCATTACTCCCGGTAGTGAGTTGGTACGTTACACCATTGAAAGAGATGGTTTCTTAAGTACGTTTGACCAGATAGGTGCTACTGTTTTTGCCAATGCCTGCGGCCCATGTATTGGTATGTGGGACAGGATGGGTGCAGAAAAACAGGAACGCAATACCATCGTTCATTCTTTTAACAGGAACTTTTCAAAACGTGCTGACGGTAATCCTAATACATTGGCATTTGTTGGTTCACCGGAAATAGTAACGGCACTGGCTATTGCAGGTGACCTCACTTTTAATCCGTTGACGGATACATTGACCAATGAAAAAGGTGAGCAGGTAAAACTGGATGCTCCTACAGGATACGAATTACCGATAAGAGGTTTTGATGTGGAAGATGCAGGCTTCCAGGCGCCGGCAGAAGATGGCAGCGGCATACAGGTTGCAGTATCACCCACCAGTAAAAGATTACAATTACTTGACCCGTTTGCTGCATGGGAAGGTGTTGACCTTAAAGGATTAAAACTCCTGATAAAAGCAAAAGGAAAATGTACTACCGACCATATCAGTATGGCGGGCCCATGGTTAAAATTTCGTGGACACTTAGACAATATCAGCAACAACATGTTGATAGGTGCATTGAATTATTTTAATGAAAAAACAGACAGCGTAAAAAACCAATTGACTGGTGAATACGGCACGGTTCCTAATACACAAAGGGCTTACAAAGCTGCTGGCATTGGTACTATTGTAGTGGGTGATGAAAACTATGGAGAAGGTTCTTCAAGGGAACATGCGGCAATGGAGCCACGCCATCTTGGTGTAAGGGCTGTATTGGTAAAATCTTTTGCAAGGATACATGAAACGAATTTGAAAAAACAAGGCATGCTTGGTTTGACATTTGCCAATAAAGAAGATTACGATAAGATACAGGAAGATGATACAATTGACATTAACGGCCTAACTTCTTTTGAAGCCGGCAAACCATTAAGCCTTACGCTTCATCATGCGGATGGCAATAGTGAGATCATACAGGTAAATCATACTTATAACGAACAACAGATAGAGTGGTTTAAGGCTGGCGGTGCATTGAATATCATCCGCAGGCAGTTTGCAAATTAATTTGCCACTTGAAAAAAAGAAAAAGCGAAACGTAATTGTTTCGCTTTTTGCTTACTGAAAATTTGACAGCATGAAAAATTTCAGTAAGAAGAGATTAAGACAACCGCACTCATAACATTTAAGATTTAAAATTTCCAGGGATCGAAAGCTCATTTTCGAGGTAAAGGCTCGGTAATTTTCATTATCTTAGACCCTCAAAAACTAACCCTTATGCCCGGTGTACATAAAGCGTTTATACCTGTTATTTTTTTAGCCGTACTGTCGTTTTCATATACCTCAACAAACGCACAGATGCGACAGGTATATAGAGACAATATCCAACCTAACAATGACATCAGGGGAATCAGCTTTTATACAGCCAATGAAGGTTTTGTAGCATTTAGTGACTGGATTGGCTATACCACTGATAGCGGCCGCACATTCATTAAAAAATATATTACCAATAGCAATGTTGATTACAACGGCAATAATGTCAACCTCACTTTTGGGTTCAGTATATCAGGTATAAAAGCTTTTAATGCCAACACTCTGGTGATAAGTGGCGATTATGGAAATGTGCCTTCTATTTTATCTTCTTCAAACGGTGGCACTTCTTTCTCTCTTGTCTTTCATTCTATCTATAACGAGAATGACCTGCTCACCAACCCGGGAATTACGGATTTGGTGTTTCCTCAAAACAACAGTACAGGCTATGCCACAGACCAGGACAGAATATTGAAAACAACAAATGGTGGACTCAGCTGGAGTATTTTACAAACAAATCCAAGAAGTTTTTTTACAGACCTCGAAGCAGTTGATAACAATGTTGTGCTGGCGTTATGTACCGGGTACTCATCGAATAAACTGCTTAAAACAACAAATGGCACTTCCTTTCAAACAGTAACACTACCCGTTGTGCCTGCATCAGGTAAAATGATCTATGCTCATTTTCTTAACCAAAATACAGGCTGGCTGGGTATGAGCAATGATGACCAGAAAATATTCTTTTATAAAACAACAGACGGGGGCAGCAACTGGACAAAGCAAAATAAGATAAATGAAACCGGCTTTGGGGGTTACAAAATGAAATTTATTAATGATAGCACAGGCTATGCTATAGGAGGATTGTATAATATTTTCAAAACTACCAATTCTGGTATTAACTGGGAGCCATTACCCCGTGCCAACAATTTCACTTATTTAGGTTACAATCACAAAGACATCCAGGTATTTTCTGCCAGCCAGCTATGGGCAGGTGGCAGGTACGGGCTTTTAGAATTAAGCACCAACGGCGGCGGCACACCATTGCCTGTTGCTGCATTTGAAATAGATACACTTACAACTCCGGGCACTGTACGGCTGATGAATTATTCAAGAACCAATTACCAATACCAATGGATTGTAAACGGACTTCCTATTGGTACTTCTTACAATGCTTCCTATACTCATAACAATAACAGGACCTATGATACAATAAAATTGGTGGTGAACAACGGGCAGACAAGCGATACCGCCACCATCATACAGCACTTTTGGATACCTTCTCCCCCAATTCCTGATATCACCTCGATTTCCCCAACTGAAGTAATAATGGGCACAGAAGTCACTATCACCGGCACCAATTTTACCGGGGCAACAAAGGTCACTTTTGGTGGGGTTAATGCAAGCTCTTTCATTGTGGTATCACCCACAACTATCAAAGCGACAGTAGGCAGGGGCAATACAGGATATGTATTAGTTACAACTCCATATGGATCAGACTCTGCATACCAGGTGATTTACCTTTCACCCCTCATATCATCTTTTACTCCAACCTCAGGCGGCTTTAACAGCATCATTACAATAAGAGGTAAAAATTTTTCTAGCTCGCCTGATGCTAAAATAGGTGGTTTATCTTTTTATTATACTACCACTCCCCAAGACACACTAATTACAGGTATTATAAAATATGTACTATCAGATACTGTTAGTGTAAGAACAGGTGAGGGGACGGACTACCTAACCGGTTTCACTTATCTGCCGGGGCCAGCGATCACTTCTTTCAGTCCCCAGCTTGCTAAAGAGGGTGATACCATCACGATAACTGGTAGCCGCTTCAGCAATATTACAGGCGTAAAATTTGGAGGAATACCTGCCGCTTCCTTTATCTTAGTATCACCTACTACTATTAAAGCTGTTGCAGGCCGCCCGGGCAATTCCGGTTTTGTTACAGTATATTCTTTTTTGGGCACCTGTACCCTGGATGGCCTAACATATTTAACCCCATCTGTCAATTATTTTATTCCCAGTTTTGGGATACCCGGCTCTGTTATTGAGATCGGGGGAAATAATTTTAGCAATGTATCTGCGGTATCTGTTTCAGGAGTGCCGGTTTCTTCGTTCACTATTAATTCCCCTACCAGTATTACAGCAGTAATAGGTAATGGCACAGGTGATAACAGCGGTAATGTAACAGTTCTTTCTAATACAGGCAACGCATCACGTGGAGGGTTCCAGTTAAGTATTGCGCCGGTTATTCTTTCATTTTCGCCAAGGTCGGGGCCAGTTGGTACCATAGTAACCATTAAAGGTTTGAACTTCAATCCTTCTGCAAACAACAATATTGTTTATTTTGGTGCTGTAAAGGCAGTGGTAAATTCAGCTTCAGCAAATACCTTAATAGTAAAGGTGCCTGCCGGGGCTACTTACCAACCTGTTACCGTAACTACGGGTAATCGTACAGGAACTTCGTCTTTGTCATTTTTAGTTACTTATGAGGTAAAAGATATCACGAAGAACAGTTTCGCCACAAAAGTAAAATATGCTTTAAAAAATAAAGCCTACACCATATCAACAGGAGATATAGATGGTGATGGAAAAACAGATATTATTGCCCAGCATAAAGACAGCCTCAGCATTTTCAGGAATACAAGTATAAGAGGAAATATAACCTTTGCTCCAAAAATAGAAATGGCTGTAGCAAACGGGATAATAAGCAACACCAATATGCTTGTAACTGATATTGATGGCGATGGCAAACCAGATATTGAAATAGTAACGTCAACAGCTATATTAGTTTTAAGAAATACCACTACAAACGGCAACATAATTTTTGCTTCCCCGGTATTACTGACTGTTGCAATTCCTACATCGTTTGGAAGCAGTGCAAGAATTGCCAGTGGTGATCTTAACGGCGATGGCAAACCCGAAATAATTGTGACCGGAGCGAGCCAGGGTATTGTTTATTTTAAAAATAATTCTATTCCCGGAAATGCCAGTTTTAGTGCAGCTATACAGTTATTGCCGGTTACTGGAGGAAGGGATGTTACTATTGCTGACCTGGATGCAGATAACAGACCTGAAATTATAGCTACAGGATATTCCAATTCGAGTGGTGCCTTCGCCTATTTTAAGAATACATCTTCCAACGACAGTATTTTTTTTCAAAGCCGTGTATTTTTTGGTACAAGTTCTGATTGTGTTTCTGTTATTACAGCTGATATTAATAATGACAATACGCCAGATGTTTTATTAGGGATAAATGGCTCTACAGCGGTGACTTATAAAAACACATTAAAAGCTGATACAGCAACTTTCAGCAACCCGGAATATATTTCTGTATCGCTATCCCCGGAGAGACTGGCTTTAGGTTCAATAAACGGAGATGATACCCTTGATCTTTTTTCAGCCGGCTCTGCTCAGTCTCAATATATTATGCAAAATATCGGTTCGGCAATAAATCCATATTTCAGGAATACGTATTTTTCATACGACGTGGCCGCATCAGGAGTGATACTTGCTGATATTGATGGCGATGGTAAAACAGATATTGTAACAGGACTAAGGGACAGTTCCTTTATTCTTATTCACCGCAATACAGCAACAGAACCAACAGGAACCTGCCCAGGGGGAACTTCAATATTGGTATCAAACGCCATAGGCAGCAATTTTCAATGGCAACAAAGTACCGATGGAATTAATTTTACCAATATCATTGATGGCCCTAATTTTTCAGGTGTTAGTAATGATACACTAACGTTGCTGGCTGTACCGGCACAGTTTGCCAATACAAGGTTCAGGTGTTTTGTAAATGGGATGAACTACAGCGAAGTTTTAAAAATTGGTTTTTTAAACAAATGGACAGGTGCAGTAAGTACTGCCTGGGAGGTTGCCGGCAACTGGAGCTGCGGCGTAGTGCCGGGCAAAACAACAGATGTAGTTATTCCTTTAGGGACTGTTACTATTAATGCAAACGATACGGTAAGAAGTATCACTATTGTTCCTGGTGCAAACCTTATAGTAACTGCCGCAGGACGGCTTGTAATATTTGGCAACAATAACAATGGCGAATACCCTAATTTCTCTCTTATACGAACACAACCTGTTTCTGCCATTACCAATACTACAGCTACAGCCGGTGGCGCTGTTTCAAACGATCTGCCTGGCACCATTATTACAGAAAAGGGTGTGGTATGGGATATTGTGTCCGGACCAACAACAGCCCTGCCCACCAAAATAAACAATGGGGCAGGTAACACAGGCTACATAAGTGTTATCAATGGTTTATTGCCAAATACTACTTATTATGTAAGGGCGTACGCAGTTACTAATAGCGGTACAGCATATGGTGAACAAATTGCTTTTACCACCACCGGGTTACCTGTGGTAGAAACCGGTAATGTGTCATCAATAACATTGACTTCTGCTGTTGCCGGCGGTAACATTAACAGCAATGGCGGCAATAATATTATTGCAGCGGGCCTGGTATGGGGCACCAGTCCTAACCCTACCATTGCTTTACCAACAAAAACAAATACACCGGTAAATGCGGGTTCTTTTACCAGTACCATTTCTTTGCTTGCGGATAAGAATTATTATATAAGGGCCTATGCCACCAACA
>JAZKGV010000285.1:0-9722 GCA_040385725.1 Bacteroidota bacterium
TCCTTATACCGGCGAAGCCTTAAATAAGCATCACCCATATTTCGCCAGGCGTAGTCAAATTTTTCATCGATCACCACGGCATACTGGTAAGCATCAATCGCTTTCTCATACAATTTTATGCCTTGATATGCTGCCGCCAGGTTAAACCATGCTAATTCATTGTAGGGAAACTGGTCAATAATATTCTGGTGCAGTTTTATGCCTTCTTCGTTGCGGCCGGTAAAATCTGTCCAGAAGCAAATTTTATAAAGGGCTTCTTCGTTGTTTGGATCAATTTCAAGTACCAATTTCAGGCAATCGAAAACTTTATCAAAGTTTTCATAGTCATCATATACGTCAGCCAGCTCAAAAAGCAGTTCCAGTTTTTCATCCCCATCAAAATAATCCAATGCTGCTTCCAATACGCTGGCAGCTTTTTCCTGTCTGTCAAGCGCCAGGTAGGCGTCAGTTTTTAAAATGTATAAGCTGATATCGCTATTGTCAAGCAGTTCAGATTGCCTCAGGCATTCAAGTGCTTCCTTATATCTTTTTGAAGCAATGAGCAAATCGGCCCTTTTCAACAGCATTGTAGAGGAGTAAGGATACCTTTCCACGGCATATTCTGTTGCTTCCAGCGCTTTTGCCAGGTCTTCTTTCTCATCGTAATAGTCTATGATTTTTTCAAAAGCCTCCTCCTCAAGAAAAGAGTGGGATTTTCCGGATTTCAGGTTTTCGAATTGGTGGAGTAATTCCTGTATTTCGTCCCTGTTTTGGCGGTAATTGTAACTGCTCATGTGCCGAAGGTTTTCGAAAGTTACGGGAATTTTATATAAAAATCAGTTTGCTGTAACTTTTCCTGGAGCAAATCGTTAAGAATATGTAAAATAATACATGAACGGAAGGTTATTTAACAAAGATTTGTTTAGTTTTACCCAAACATTTATAAATGAATAGGTTCATCAAAAAAGCGACTATAATTCTGGCTCTTGTCAGTGTTACTACCGTTGTATTTGCTGACAGGGGAACCGGTAAAAAAACTAATAAGGCAAAAACAAATTTGAACATTAATACTTCGGCTACCAGCCTCAAGAGTTCAATTTTGTCAAACATTAAAAATGGGTTGGCTTATAAGGGAAGTTTTTTGGCAACCCGCCAGGTAAATAATGCAATTATTATCAACAATAATTTAATGACCTACCAAAAGGGAAATACCACTTATATTATCCCTTATAAATCCAAACTTACAGTTCCTGATGTAAAACAGGGATATGCAGGCGTAAAGCTTATCATCAGGTCGAAAAAATAAAAGAACTCATTTATAAAAAAATCCCCAACAAATTGTCGGGGATTTTTTTTGAGTATTATTGAAGCTTTTTATTGCCTTTTTTATTTTCATCATAAGTAATAACCCTATAACCGGTTTTGGGGAGATCAAACTTAGCCTGTGGCAAATTACCCTGGTCAATTTTATTGATAGTATAGGTAAACTTAAGCTTGCCTGTTTCCACTTCGTACTGCAAAGGCAACCCATTTAAGTTTTTAAACAGCGGATCGTATTCCTTATTTTGAACAGTTACATCTTTAGTATAAAAGACTGTAACTACAGAGCCATCACCCAATTTTGCAACAGCTTTAGTACACTGGTAGTTGAGTATTTCCTTTTTCTCAGCCTGGTCAGTAAATGAAACCCCTTCTGCTTTCTTATTCTTTTCCTTCCAGTTGTCTTTTGTGAGGGTGATCATTAATTTTTGACCACTATACTCTTTTAATATAACCGCAGTGCCTGCTTTTGCATCATAAATAGTTTTTTCACTACCCAGGTTGCTCGACATATCTGTGCGGCTTACAAGGCCCTTTAAAAAAACGGTAAGCGTAGCTTTGGTAGCTGCTGCAGTTTTATCTGTTGTATTTTGTATTGCAATATCGTAAGTAAATGTTGCCTCCGATATGGCCTTTTGTGCAAAGGCAGTTACACCTGACAACAGCAAAACAAAAGATATAGCAAGTTTTTTATTTTTCATTGTAGAGAATTTGCATGTAATAATACAATCACATGCCAAACTTATTCAAATTACTTTAACGAATGTTACCTGCCGTATAAGCCAAGCTAAATAATTGGTGTTTTTAACACATAATTACTTTTTCTGCGTCTTGCTTTTTGCTTCCTGCAGTTTTTTCTGTGATTCCTGCATGGCCTGCAACCTTTCCTGCAGTTTACTTTGCTTGACTGGTTTTTTCCGGTTCTCTGCAATCTGTACCAGTATCTGTTCGTGGTTGATAATATATTTTTGAATAACTATCTGCAGTAAAAGTGTAATAGTATTTGATATAGTATAATACCAGGTAAGTGCTGCTGGTAAATTATTAAATATCCCAAGCATCAATACTGGGAAAATATATGGCATATATTTCATTACAGGGTTTGAGTTATCCTGCATGTTGCTCATACTGTAAATAGAGATCAATAAACTGGTAATCGTTGCTGTAATGGTAAACAAACTAATATGGTCGCCATATAAAGTGCTAAGTACAGGAATATTACCGAACGTGTAAATAGAATCATAAGCGGCCAGGTCTTTTGCCCACAAAAAACTTTCTCCCCGCAATGAAATATTTGACTGGAAGAAATAATACAAAGACATAAAAATCGGTATCTGCAACAAGGCCGGTAAACAACCGCCTAATGGGCTCACACCCGCCGATTTCCACAGTTTCATTTGCTCCATACTAAAAGCCTGCTGGTCAAGCGTACCCGACTTGTCAGTAAACTTTGCCTTTAACAGATCTACTTCCGGTTTTAAGGCTTTCATTTTAGCGCCGCTCAAATAACTCTTATATAATATTGGAGAGGTGAGTAAACGAATAAGTAATGTAAGAAGCAATATCACCATACCCATGCTGGCTACATTCTTACGCAGGAAATCAAATACGGGTAAAAGAAAATGCCTGTTGATGTATTTTACAAAAGCAAAAGGGCCGCTTCCATAAGGGACAATTTGCTGCATTTGATTATTATATTTTTTCAGGATATTGTAATCACTGGGGCCATAATAAAACTGCAATGGAATACCTGTATTAGCAGGCACTTCCACCGTAAAGTTTGAAGTGGTTTGTGCAAGCAGGTGTGTGGCAGTATCCGGCACCGTCCATTTTACATCCGCCGTTTTAAATTTATTTTTATTTATTAAAGCAGCTATAAAAAACTGCTGCTTTACAGCGATCCAGTCAACTGGCTTTTCAAACTTTATGTCGCCGGCAGAAGCAGGCCTTTCAAAATCAAATTCATCATCAGAAAAATAACTCACTTCCATTTGTTGTTTTTCAAATGTAATGCTATGCTCTACCTGGCGTGTTTCTGTTTGCCAGTTCAGGTTAAGTGAATTTTTTGTAATCGCCTTATCAACGCCGGCAATAGTCAGGTCTACTAGATAATCATCCGGCCTGAGCGTATATGTATGGGTTATTTCTTTGCCTGTTGAATCTTTAAGCGAAAAAACAATTGTTTGGCTTTTATCAGCATTTACGCTTTTTACAGCTGGTGCAAAAACAAGGTCAGCAGTAGAGGCTTTTTTATTTTCGCCTGTCATGATATCATAACCAAGTTTATTAAAATCCCCGTTTTGCAAAACAACCGGCGTGCCATCAATACGGTTGTACTTTTTTAGTTCAACTATTTTGGGCTGTGCTCCCTTGTTAGTAAAAGTAATTTTTACAACTTCATTCTCCACAGTTGTTTCAACAATTGGTTGGTTATTACTGTTTTGATAAACGCCTGTAGTTTGTACTTTATGGATGTTTGCAGAATTTGCAGAATCTATCTTTACTGCACTATCGGGCCGTTTGTTCAGGTTTGCAAGAGAGTCTTCCGTTTTTTTCTTTTGAGCCTCTATCATCCGGGCCTCATTTTGCCCACGGCTGTTGAAGTAAAACATTCCCATCATTAATAACCCGATCAGCACAAACCCAATCACCGTGTTTCTATCCATTCCCATATTTAAAATTTAAGTGGGCAAAGGTAATTAAACTTTGCAGTTAACCGTTTGCCATTTGTATTAATAAAATTGCCCCCCAATTTTATTGGAGGGCAATGTATTAACCTGTTTCAGATAATTTATTTTTTTGCAGCAGCGGGTGCGGCAGCTTTAGCGGCGGCAGGTGCAGCAGCGCCTTTTGCAGCAGGAGCAGGAGTTGTTGCAGCAGCTTCTTCCTGTTTCAACTGACGGGTCATTGTTACAGAGGCAATAGGAATACGTGGTGAGTTCATTATCTCCATATTCTCTGCTTTTACATCCTGTACCCTTACGTTTCCATTCAATTCAAGACCAGAAAGGTCAAGCTCAATGTTTTCACGTAAGTACTTAGGTAACAGTTTTACCTTGAGACTTTTTATTTTGGTAACAAGCTTACCACCAGCTTTTACGCCGGCAGGAGCACCTGTAAATTTCAATGGTAACGTTACAGTTACTTTTTTGTCATCAACCAGTTCGAGAAAATCAAGATGGATGAGTTTGTCTGATACCTTGTCAAATTGAAGGTCTTTTAATACGCATTTGTAGGTTTTGCCATCCACTTTCACATCTACCACCATAAAATCCGGCGTGTAAACTAAATGCCTGAATGCCGCAGCATCGGCAGTAAAATTAACTTCTGTAGCACCTCCGTAAATTACAGCTGGCACTTTTTCCTCAGAGCGAAGTTGGCGGGTGGCTGATTTGCCAAATTCGGTCCTGATTTGTCCTTCGATTGTAATTGCTTTCATTTTTAAAAAATTTTGAGCGGCGAAGGTAAGGTAAAATGACGAACAAAGAGTAATGAATTACGAATTTAGAGCCTAATAACAAAAACTACTTCTTATTCTGCAAGCGGCTTTTTATAAAAAGACTATTAATACTCTTGTTTTCCAGCGCATTGCGTATGGCTATAGCAAATAATTCCGCCGTAGAAACCACTCGTATTTTATCGCAATCGGGCTTCACCGGGATGGTATCACATACCACCAATTCCTCTAATACACTGTTTTGAATATTCTCATAAGCCTTGCCGCTTAAAACCGGGTGTGTACAAAATGCCCTTACACTTCTTGCACCACGTTCTTTAATAAGACCGGCACTTTTTGCAAGCGTGCCACCGGTATCACAGATATCGTCAATTAAAACAACATCCCTGTCTGCAACATCACCAATCAAAACCATGCTGGCAATTTCATTAGCCCGTTTGCGGTGCTTATCACAGATCACCATGTCACATTCAAAATAAGTAGCTACTTCCCTTATACGGTTGGCACTGCCCACGTCTGGCGCTGCAAAAGTGAGGTTGCTTAAGTTGAGGCTTTCTATGTAAGGAATGAATATGGCAGAGGAATCAAGATGATCAACCGGTATATCAAAATAACCTTGTATCTGTGGTGCATGAAGGTCCATCGTTACCACCCTGTCTGCACCTGCAGCAGTAAGCATGTTAGCAACGAGTTTTGACCCAATGGCAACCCTTGGCCTGTCTTTCCTGTCTTGCCTTGCGTAACCATAATATGGCATTACAGCAATTACCTTATAAGCCGAGGCCCTTTTAGCAGCATCGATCATCAATAACAACTCCATGAGGTTGTCAGTTGGTGAAAAAGTGCTTTGCACTAAGAAAACAAATTGCCCCCTGATGCTTTCTTCAAACTCCACTCCTATTTCGCCATCGCTGAATCGCTGAATTTTTACATTCCCCAATGGAGCGCCAAATTTTTTAGCGATCGCTTTTGCCAGGTATTTTGAATTAGTGCCGGAAAAAATTTTTGCATTATGGTTTTGCTCCATGAGAAATTAGCAGTGTGGTGTGTTTTGAAATAAAGTGCTGCAAAGCTATCATTTAAAAAATTGATGATTAAATTTATTGTATGGAAAATATTAACAAAACTTCCAACTCGATAAAAAACTGGGCATCAGATGACAGGCCGAGGGAAAAATTATTTACAAAGGGCGCTGAGTCGCTAAGTGACTCGGAATTGATCGCCATACTTATCAGTAATGGGTATAAAGAAAAATCTGCTGTTGACCTTGCTAAAGAAATATTAAGGCTGGGAAACAACAATCTGAACGAATTGGGCAAACTACCGATAGCCGCATTTCAAAAAATAAAAGGTATTGGAGAAGCAAAGGCAATTACAATAGCCGCTGCATTAGAACTTGGCCGGAGAAGGCATGCCGGTATGCCGCTTGAAAAGGCAATTATCTCTACCAGCAAACAAATAGCGGAGTACCTTAAAACAATGATCAAGGATTACACATATGAAGTGTTTGCCGTGATATTTTTAAACAAAAGCAATAAGGTAAACCACTTCGAAATTATCAGCAGAGGGGGTATCAGCGGTACTATTGCCGACCCAAGGATAATACTTAAAAAGGCACTGAATACTGAAGCTACTTCTATTATACTTTGTCATAACCATCCATCGGGCAGCTTAAAACCCAGCCGTGCCGATGAAGAACTTACTGCTAAAATAAAAGAAGCCGCAAGGTATCTTGATATAGCAGTAATAGATCACATAATTGTGAGTGAGCAGGGATACTACAGTTTTTCCGATGAGGGATTGTTGTAGAGACAAGAAGTACTTATTATTAAGACTAAAGACTATGCTTGTGCAGCCGGGCCACCAAATGTAAATGGCAATTCTACCTGTTCCATATCCTGTATAGTGCCGTTGGCAGTTTCAAATTTTTTCACATTATCTATCATGGCTTTCATAAAGCGCTTGGCATGAAAAGGTGTAAGTATGATACGGCTTTTTACTTTACTCTTGGGTGTTCCGGGCATTACGTTTACAAAGTCTATTACAAACTCTGCATGGCTATGTGTTATGATCGCAAGGTTTGCATATTCCCCTTCTGATACTTCTTCGGAAATTTCGATATTAAGTTGATTGGGTTGTTCTAGTTGATTTGCCATTTTATTTTTTTTGCAAAGTAAAGATAAAAAGAAAGGGCTTTATGCGAAAAAGCCCTTTCAAAAATATTATTAGACTGATAAAATTGATTGCCCTTTAAATATACTAATGTGTCAGGCGCCTTACCATTACACCGGGTTCAGACCATCTGGAAAGTGCAAAATGGCAATAAACGCTTTCTAAAAATAATACTGGAACTGCAATTTTACTTCCGTTCTCTTGCTTCCATTTATTTCGTCTAAGCCGGTACCAACAGTTGTTTTGTCTTTAAAAATTGTTTGCGCCAGGCGAAACCAAAAACTGAGTTTTTTACTGAAGTCGTAATTGAGGTTAATATAATAGCGGTAGCCCTTATCGTAAAATACCGGGATTGAAAAACTGTACAGCACATCGTTCTCATAAGCGTACATCCGGCTGTCGTATCCGCCGGTTTCAAAATACATAAGCCGCATATTGCCGGAATATTTCTTTAGCATGGGCTTGTATACAATATCTGCATAAGTTAAAAAGCCATCTTGTGGGCTGCCACCTTTTCTATCGTACCAAATAAGTTCCAGCCGGTTTCTAAATGTAAACTCGGAATTTATTCTGTAGCTTATCTGGCACCGGAAGTTTTGCCGCTGCTTTGGTACTACCGGCGCCGTTACAGATCCATCAGGATTATAATTCCTGGGTTTTGTTTCGGTACGGTAACGGAAATATACTTCTAATTGTTTGTTCGGTTTGTAAGTAAGCTGTGCTAAATAATCAACACCTATAACAGGTGCATCTACCAAATATTTAAGCCAGGGAAATTTGTAAAAATCTGCATACGCATCTACCCGCCAAAAACTGTGTGGGCGGATGCTTACACCTGTGTACAATCCCTTTTCATTTGTTGGAAAAGTACTTTCAGTAAAAGCATTGGTATAAAGTGATTGATAACCCGGTGAGATATTCCTGTAAACAAAGCTCATATCTGCATTGGATGCCACACTTAACAGCAGCCCGTTTACAAAAGCCTTATTCCTGTTGTTATCCATTGCAGCTTCGCCAAAGAAATGCAGGTTGCGGAAAGTGTAACTGTAATCTATACTTTGATTGCCTATATTTTTACCTGATAAAGCATACAGGTTATAAGGATCATTTGCTTTTGTGATAGGGAATTTGAATTGATATTGAATAATGTTGGCGCCAAGATGCAGCCGGTTTTTATTATACGCAATATTGCCGCCATATGCCAACTGCTTCTGTGCACCCTTGTCATCTGTTTCACTTTTGGTGCGGTGCAGCCCACTTGTTTGAAGTGAGGAGATAAAATCTTCGTTGTTTAAAGTGTCGGTTACAAAATTGGCATCAATACTCTTGTAGGAAACAAACCCGGTTAGTTCGATATTCTTTTTTGCCAGTGTAATACCAACGCCACGATGAAAGTTTATTTCACCTGCCGAATTGTAAGGACGTAAAACCGGCAACTGCCTTTTGACATTGAGCACATCAACACTTTTTTTAAATGCAAGGCTTTGCCATTGTGTAAGGCCCTGCCCCATGTTCACCGTAAAATCTCCCAATGCCAATGATTTGATGATGCCAATATTTCTTACAAACAAATGAGCAGAATAAAAATCGAAGCCCTGCTTTTGAGTGCCTTTAAAAAATTCCTCGCCGGCATCTTTATCTGCCACCACGCCAAACTGCAGCAGGTTTTTGTATTGATATTTATACCGGAAAAAATACCGCTGTGGCGGCCCGGGATAATAATTACTGGTAGTGGTGGAATCAAGCAGGTAACCTCTTGATCTTTCCAGTACCTGTGTAACCCTTCCCACCACACTGTGTGTGCCACCACTCAATCTTTCGCTGAATGCGCCAATAAGATCCGGGCTATTGCTTACCGTGATGAAGGGGCGTATCTTTTCAATGGTGGCAATATCTAATGTAGGCACTGCCTGCAATTCATATATGTTAATGAACTTACCAAACAATGTCCGGTAAGAAATGATGTTTTGAATCTGTAAGGGTGTTAATATCACTAACTCTTTTAAAGTTGTTGCGTCTGCAGTATTTAGGTTTACCGGCGACTTTAAAAACTGCTGTAAGGATTGCAAAAAAGAATCATCCTGTGTTTCGTTGTCCTCATTGTTTTCTGTTACTGCTTCCATTTGTTGTTCGGTAGTGGTGGAAGGTACCTGGGCTTTTAAGCCAGAAGGTAAAAAAAGAAAAGAAGTAAAAAGAAGAACAGATAAAACCACTTTACTTATTGAAAAGAATTTACGAAAAGAAATCAGTGATGCCATGAAAAAATATAAGTACAAGTGAGTGACACAACGATGCCGCCACAAAGCAATATGGCTGGCACCAAAAGAAAACTTTCTCATCAAATGCTTCATTAAAAAAGTTTTACTGTTTTGTTTCGGGGGTGGTTTTTGATTTCAAATTGTATATCAGCAACAAACCCGGCGATACGCCCAATTGCTGGTGATAACTGGCACTGATGTCTAACCGCAAATTACTCCATGACAAACCCAAACCTCCATAGGCAACAGAATTAGCAGATGAAATACCGCCCCTTGCAAAAAACTGTTTAGCAAACTGGTATTGAAACCCTGCATTCATATTCACCGGGAAATCTTCTTCCTTTACTAATTCTGCCGATATAAAAAATTTCTCCGAAGCATCATACCCTAAACCAACTTTGTAAGCAGAAGTGAGCTTTTCATCTGTTTTAGAAAATTTTCCACCCACGGGATTGTAAACATGCAGACCTGCATTTAATTTATCAGTTAAGTGAACTAAAGCGCCTATTTCAAAATTTATAGTGTTATCGCTATTA
>JAZKGV010000286.1:0-18042 GCA_040385725.1 Bacteroidota bacterium
CTTGTCAAAATACTATTCCTTATGATATTAGAACAGCATGGGTAGCAGAGAATGCTGAGCTCCTGTTTAATGGAGGGTATAATAATTCCAACGTGCCTAAGATCGTATATGTTGTAGATTCAAATTTTACTATGCAAGATAGTGTATACATACCCAATGGAGATTTGATTGATTTAACTTTTAAGGCAATGGATGATGGTGGAATTTACTTCCTGGATAATTTTTCAAATAATATTACAATACAAAACAATAGTTACCCAAACCTTCCTGTAATAAATTTAAACAATGCTGGCAGTAGTGACATTTTTTTGGGCCGCTATCATAGAAGAGGGTACATGCCTTTAGCTTTCAATAATTTTGACAGCACCATTAAGTTTTGTAGTGGAAACTTTCAAATAAATCTTCAAGACAGTAATGTACTACACTACCGTGGCAAAGGTAATGTGCATTACCGCTGGGAGCCGGCTGCAAATTTCCAAAACCCTGATACGTTAAATACAACCGTTACAATGATTGCAGATACATTAACAGCAAGGCTTATTGCAACTGATGGTGTTGATACAATTACAAAAACAATTTTCTTCCGCACTGGTATTGAATCTGGCCTGAGGCTTAATTTATCTGATACTGTTGCATGCGGTAATGGCATTTTATATGCTTCATTAACAGGCAGCCTTTTTGATACCTGTATTGTGAAGTCACTGTGTACAGGAAATACCTGGAGGTTCGAATCTTTGATACAGGTAAATGATATTTACTTTTATAATAGCCCGCCGGGTTGCGATTCATTTCAAACTTTCAGGCTTGAAATGCTTGAAAATTCCAATTATTGCAGCGACACTTCAACATTTACAGTAAAAATAAAGCCCTACTATATAGCACCTGTAAGCAACATATATGTTTGTCCGGGAAGCAGCTATACTATCCCGGGAGATACTACTTATACTAATATTACAGGGCGAATCTGGAGGGTTAAAAAGTTTATAAACCAGTTTGGCTGCGACAGTGTTATAACAACAGATATAAATGTCCTTCCTTACACTGCAGGGGAAACAGCTTATGTATGTGAAGGGGGCAGTTATACTTTTCCAGATGGCACCACATTAAATAATATTGCATTTCAGCCTTCCGGGGGTTCTCCAGAAGGAATACCCTATTTAAGAACAAGAACCATTGCCTCTGTATATGGTTGCGATAGCATCTATATAACTACCAATCTTTACGTTAAACGTACCAGTTCAAGAACAAACAGAGTAAGCCTTTGCCCCGGCACAGATTATACATTTGCTGACGGAACGATTTTTTCTAATATACTGGCCGATACTTCTCACACTATCCATTTTACAAACATAAATGGCTGTGATAGTGTTGTTACAACAGCAATTCATACACTGACTGGAACCCAAAACAATTATGTCAGTATTTGTAAAGGAGGTAGCTATGTTTTTCCTGATGGTACAACTTTTACGAATATAGTAAGCGACACTTCCCACACCAGCCGGTTTTTTGCTATCAATAACTGTGATAGCTTTATTGTTACAAATATTACAGTTTTACCAACATATAATTACATTCAAAATGACACTGTTTGCAAGGGGGGTAATTATACATTTCCCGGTGGTTTGCAGGTATTCAATATAATCTCTGATTTGAGCCAAACAACCCATTTAATAACTTTCTCCGGCTGCGATAGCAATATAGTTACAAATATTACAGTTTTGCCAACATACAGTTTTACTCAAAATGACACTGTTTGCAATGGAGCCAATTATATTTTTCCTGACAATGTACTGGCAGAAAACATAACATCTGATCTGAGCCATACAAGCCATTTAGTAACTTCTTCCGGTTGTGATAGTATTATAGTTACAAATATTACAGTGTTGCCATCATATAGTTTTACTGAAAATGATACTGTCTGCAAAGGGGACAACTATATATTCCCGGATAATGTGCAGGCAACTAATATAATATCTAATGTAAGTCACACAAGCTATTTTGCAACTTCTTCCGGCTGTGATAGTATTATCGTTACCAACATCACTGTAATCAGCAATGATACCAGTGTAATAAAAAACAGGGCTACATTAACTGCGAACTTAAACAATGCACAATATCAATGGATAGATTGCAGCAGCGATACTCCTATATTATCTGAAACGAATCAAGCCTATACCGCAACACTTGTTGGCAGGTATGCGGTACAATTAATAAAGGATGGATGTATTGACACATCTGCCTGTTATGATATTTCTTTTGAGGATTTATTGCGCCGGGCTAACAATAACAATGTGAGTGTTTCGCCGAACCCTGCAAGCAATATTATCAGTTTACAATATTTATCGCCGTCAGCCTCACAAATAAATATTAGCATTTCTGACCTGTTTGGCCAAAGAGTACAAGAAGAAAGCCGGCTTGTGATGGCGGGCATTAATAGTTTTGAGATCAATATTGCTTCATTATCCAGAGGGGTTTATTTATTGGTATTATATGATCAGGCAGTGAATAATAGAATTGTAAAACGCATTGTCAAGAACTAGCAGGGTATAAAGTTTCCGGATTAAAGAAAGACCAGTAGAAATTAATCTAATGGTCTTAAATAAATGTTCTATGCTTATATTCAATTCTTCTTATAGGGTGTTTTCATTTTTTAAGCTGCCTTAGCATATATCTTACTATAAGAAAAATAGCCAGACCAAAAAAGGCTAACCAAAAGAAAGTCCATAATACAAGCCCCCAATTGATATTTTTTATTTCCATTTTTATTTAATTTTTTCCGTAACCTTTATTTATTTGACCCATCAGTTAGAATCCATCTTTTGCCCTTGCTTAAAGTAATACATTAATTCTTCTTTATTTGTAACAGGTATTTCTTCAAAAAAATATATTGTATCAAAACTATCCAATAAGTAATTCTCTTTTCCGAAATAGCGAGGCTTAACTGTCATCTTAAAGAAATACAACTTCATTTGTCTTAAACTATCAAGCTTTCTTGAAAAGCTATATTCCTTTACATTGATTTTATTTGAATACCGTAATATTAAATCAACCCTTGTTGCAGTATCCATGTCATTTTTTGCCTCATATCTTTCTGTTAAAATGCCGGAATCAGCATTAAAGCTCTTGTCGATAAATTTTACATTATTTCTTTTTTCCGAAAGAGCCGAGTCGGCATGAATTGTTGGCCAATGGAGTTTTAACATCGAGTCTGCTGAAACTCTCTCCGCTTTTTTGTTGTTTGTATCGCTAAATATAAGCCCATACTTTGAGCCTTTTGAAAAAGTAAAATAAACATGTTTCCATTCAGACGTTATGAACGTATTATTTTCAAAGGAATCATGGCGGTAGATAAAATTGCAGAAAACCTGGTTATCATAAAAATAAAGGAACTTGACCACTGTATCATATCCAATAAGTTTTCCTTGCATTGTTACCCTTGGGAAACAGAAGGAATACTTAATTCCCTTTATTTCTTTTTGTTCTTTTACCGCTCCACAGGAACAAGCGACAATTATTAAAAGTATTACAGCGTATAAAAATTTCATAATATAGACATTGAAGTTTCAAATAAAATGCGAAAATAAATTTTTCAAAAGATAAGAAGTATACTGGATAAATACCTTTAAGGTGCACTATAAGTGTACCTTAAAAATACAAAAAGAAAAAGTCATTAATTACCCATTGGAATTTGATAAGTCCGATCTCCACCAGAATGAAGTAGATGTCGGTCAGTTAGCCCTGTTATACAAGTTGCTCTTGCATAAAACTGAAAACTCATATAAGCAGATGCGTCAAGTTTATCGTCAGAGATAACTATTGGACTAACATTTACATTATGGCTTATCTCTATGCAAGGGGGTATAGTTCCACCATCCAATCCAGTGTAATTATACGTACAGCTTTCCCATTTCCAGCGGTCATTCATGTTATTTTTATAAATTACACCACCGAAATATGCCGAATAATGTATTGGGGTTGAGCCCCATCCTGAAAATGATACCAAACCAAATGACGGCGCTACTGGTTTTCTTATTATACCATTTGCATCAACCCATTCGCTGCCGTAATTAATCTTTACTTCATCTTGTGCCTCAACAGCAATAATTGCATTAATAGCTTGTAGCGCTTCTTCCATTGTCATATCACAAAGTGGTGGTATAACCGGAGGCTCTTGATCAAATTCATGCTCCGGTGCTTCTGTATACCAGGCACAATTATTACTACAAGGCGCATTTGGTAAACCACCGGTATAAAATGTATTAGGCAATGGCCCACCAGTTAAATTTTGTCCATTGCTCCAGCCGTTGGAACTATTGGATGGAGGTTTGTCTCCACCATTGGAACCATCTACAGGTTCGATAGGGTCTTCTTCTTCATATATCACTGTAATGCATGCCCATTCACTGCAATAGTTATAAGGGCAGCCCTTCCACCAATCCTGGCAGCCACCCTGGTCATAATCATTTGGGTTCTCCGGGCAATTACAACGGCCGGACCATTTGTATCCACATGTTGTAACAGTGCCCACCACCCTGTCTGTTGTAAAAATATCAGGAGGCGTTCCTTTGTCGGGGACTAAAAACAGCTTTTTTGTTATGCCGTTTTCTTCAGGTATGCTACCAAGTTTGTCAAAGAAATCCTTCGGTATGCTTTTAAATTCATGAATGCCAAAAACATAGTTGCTCATATTCATAAACAGCGCCATCACATACTCCCTTTGCTTTAGTGAATGCTTATCGCTGAAAGCAATCTGGTGAGCATAGTTATTATCATAGCAATAAAACTGGTATTTGCCATCTTTATTCATTACAAATAGTAAAGCGCTCAATGTTTTATTATCGTTTGATAAGGGGATAAGCATGTTCCCATCTTTATCGGCAATTATTCCTCTTTCGGCTACTCCTGTTTTGCTTTTAGGTTTTTCTTTTATCAGTTTATCCCACACTGGCAGCCCGGCATTATCCGTGAGTGTATTTATAAAACCAGTTTTCTCATTTTCTTTTTTCAGCATGTCAATTACGGCTTGCAGTTGGGGAGAACTGGCAGCAGGGGTTTGAAAAAACTTTTCTGCGTAAAGGTTTCTGTCATTTACTTTGTTGACATCTGTTTTTTTACAGGAACAATAAGCAACAACGAAAAAAAGAAAAATTGTTGCCTGCCAAAAAATGCGGCGATTGGTTGTTGGATGTTTCATAAACAAGGTTTTAAAAATGAAAAATTTGAGAGAACAACATTATTACTTGAAATGAAATAAAAAATGGGAAAAACCTCATTTCTGCATGTATTTTCCCCTTATTGTACGGTGCTTTTTCCCAGATTTTTGGGATGTTTTCACCATACAATTTTTAATGAATGTTACCTTTAAGAGTCAATATCAGCATGGGTGATAGAGATAGCGAAACCATTTTATAGAAGCTCCGGGTTTCCGAATTAAGAAATTTAATACAATAACAATTTTGCCATCCTGATGTTATTGTAATTTCACCTCCACAAAAAATCGATCATTGTATGGAATATCGCCGCCTCGGAAAATCCGGCCTGCAGGTAAGTGTTCTTTCTTTTGGCAGTTGGGTTAGTTTTAGCAAACAAATTAATGACAAGGTTGCTGATCAGTTGATGGGCATTGCGTATGATAATGGCATCAACTTTTTTGACAACGCTGAAGTATATGCTTTGGGTGAAAGTGAAAAGATGATGGGCCGTGTGATTAAAAAGAAAAAATGGGACAGGACTTCTTTCACTGTTTCATCAAAGGCTTTTTTTGGCTGGAGAGGAAAAGAAAACAAACCCAATCAAACCGGTAACAGCAGGAAACATATAGTGGAAGCTTGTAACGAAGCACTACAACGTTTACAGATTGATTACCTTGATCTCTTTTTTTGTCATCGTCCGGATAAAAAAACACCCATTGAAGAAACCGTGTGGGCAATGAACCATTTGCTGCAGCAGGGTAAAATTTTATATTGGGGCACCAGCGAATGGAGTGGTGTGGAAATTATGGAAGCACACCGTGTAGCAGAGAAATATAAATTGATCGGTCCCACAATGGAGCAACCCCAATACAATTTATTTGAGCGCCACAAAGTAGAAGTGGAGTATGGAGAGATCTATAAGAATGTAGGATTAGGGACAACTGTATGGAGCCCTTTGGCCGCAGGTTTGTTAAGTGGTAAGTACAATGACGGTATTCCAAAAGACAGCCGCTTTGCTTTGCAGGGCTTTGATTGGTTGAAAGACAGGTGGATGGTGGATGACAGGATAAAGAAAGTAAAAAAGCTGAGTGAGTTTGCAACAAAATTGGGAACAACAACGGCTGCATTAAGCATTGCATGGTGTATAAAAAACCCCAATGTGAGTACAGCTATTTTGGGCGCCACCAAAAAACAGCAGTTGCTGGATAATTTACAATCGCTGGAAGTGCTTCCAAAACTTACTACTGAAGTAATGGAAAAAATTGAAGGTATCATGAAAACAAAACCCACAGCACCGGAATATTAAAATGAGCACTGTAAAATTATACGGCCTTCCGTATTGCGATGGAACCATTGCAGTAACAAAATGGCTGGAAACAAAAGGCTATTCTATAAACCTGCACAATTACAAAACTGATGGGATTGCCAAAGAGAAATTAGCAGAATGGACAAAAGCCTTAGGCTGGGAGAAAGTATTAAATAAAAGAAGCACCACCTGGCGGAGTTTGAAAAAAGAAGAACAGGATGCCGTGACAGATGAAAATGCTGCCATTGATGTTATGCAGAAAAATACCAGCCTCATCAAGCGGCCGGTAATTGAATTTGAAAAAGAATTACTGATTGGCTTTGATGAAAAAAAATTAAGCAATACTTTTAAATAAAAATAAATCAATCACATGATCAAACGCAACGCAACAGCCGTATGGAACGGCTCCGGAAAAGAAGGTTCCGGTCATCTTACAACAGCAAGTACCGTATTAAGTAAAACGCAATACTCTTTCAACTCCCGTTTTGAAGAAGGTGTGGGTACTAACCCCGAAGAGTTGGTAGCAGCAGCACATTCCGGTTGCTTTAGCATGAAACTGAGTTTTGTATTAGGTGCTGCAGGTTTTACACCAGACAGTATTGAAACAAAATGCACCATCTCTTTGGATAATGGCGCTATTACAGAATCTCACCTTGAGGTTAAAGCTTCAATACCGGGTATTGACAAAGAAAAATTTGAAGCAGCGGTGGCAGATGCAAAAGCAAACTGTCCTATCTCAAAGTTGTTGAACACTAATATTACACATGAAGCCACTTTATTGTAAGGGCTCATATTATGAAAACAAAATTGCCCACAACTATTGTGGGCAATTTTGTTTTAACAGGCCTTCAAGCCTTTATTCATCATTTGTCAATATTGTTTTAAATAATGCTTTGATATGTATCATCAATTTTTTCTTCAATAGCTTTTCATACTCTTCTTCTGAAAGCGACTGGTTGTTGGTAAATTCCTGGTAGTGGTCTTTTGTGATGATGGTTTGCCACACCGTACCAACCATTGTATTCAGCATCAGTACTACATCTACTTTCTTTTTAAAGTCTCCTTTCTTTTGCCCTTCCTTTATCAGTTCCGCAATCAGCTCCGCATTTTTTATTTTCAGCATTTTTACTTTTCCCATGATGGCAGCACTTTTATTGCTTGCCTGCTCACAGATCATAATCCGGTAAAACTGCTGGCTCTTCATTACCCTTTCAATATGTTCATCTACCAGTATGTTTACTTTTTCAATGGGTGTCATGCTGTTGTCTTTCAACAATTCTTCCACCCTCATCTGCACTTTGCCAATTTTTACTTCAAATATGGCTTCCATTAATTTTTCTTTTGAGCCAAAGTAATAAGATATCATGGCTACATTGATAGCTGCCGCATCGGCAATATCCCTTACAGAAGTTCCATCAAATCCTTTTGAGGCAAACAGCTTTTCCGCCGTTTCTATTATCTGCAATTGCTTATCGTTAAAGTTCATCATCCCCAATAAATTAAGGCCACAAAGTTAAACACTTGTTTAATACCAATCAAACACTTGTTTAACTTTATTCTAAACACATTATTAAGCTGTTGTTTTGATTAGATTTGGTAAAATTTTACTGCATGTCATTTGAAAATAAAACTGTTATCATCACCGGGGCATCAAGGGGAATTGGCAAGGCCATTGGTTTAAAACTGGCAAAAGAAGGCGCCAATATTGTGATCGCATCAAAAAGCGTGGAAGAAAACCCTAAGCTCGGCGGCACAATCTTTTCTGCTGCAGCAGAAATGGAAGCAGCAGGTGGCAAAGCATTAGCTGTGCAATGCGATATACGCTTTGAAGACCAGGTTCAAAACGTTGTTGACAAGACAGTAGAGAAATTTGGCGGTATAGATATTTTGATCAACAATGCTTCAGCTATCAATCTCTCACCAACAGAACAAACAGAACCCAAACGTTTTGACCTGATGTATGATATTAATGTAAGGGGAACGTTTATGGTGAGCCGGGCCTGTATCCCTCATCTTAAAAAAGGAACCAATGCACACATACTTAATTTATCTCCGCCGATCAATATGGATCTGAAATGGTTCAGCAAACATCTTGCTTACACCATCAGTAAATATGATATGAGCATGATTGCTTTAGGATTATCTGCTGAGCTAAAAAAATACAATATCGCTGCCAATGCATTATGGCCACGTACCACAATTGCCACTGCTGCTGTAAATAATTTATTGGGCGGCGAAGCCTTAATGAAAATGAGCCGTACCGTTGATATTATTGCCGATGCCGCTTACTACATTTTATCAAAGCCTTCCACTGAATGCACTGGCAATACTTTTATTGATGAACAAGTGCTGGCAAACGAAGGGATTACAGATCTGGAAAAATATGCTGTTACTCCCGGTGGCCAATTATTTAATGATCTGTTTGTATAGCTGTTAATAAAACCATAATTGAATTTTGGTTTTGATGAGTGGTAACATTTTCATCATGAGTACGTTTAGTTTCGTAGCCGGAAATATCAAAGTAGTATTTCCTTTCGAAACCAAACTGTATAGCCATGTTTTTGTCCAGGACCTGTTTAGTATTTTTATGTACTATTTGTATACAGTTTGCACACGGCCAGCAGGCAGAAAAGAAAAAACTCACCATAAAACGTACCGATTCCACATTAAAAATTGACGGTGAAATAAATGAAGCAGATTGGAAAACAGCACCCGTTGCTGATAAATTCATTACACTAAGGCCAACTCCATTTCAACAGGAAAATAAAGAAAACAGGACAGAGATCTACTTTTTATATAATGATGATGGCATTTATGTTGGCGGGTACTTACATGAAAAAAGTAAAGACAGTATTACACATGAATTAACAGGAAGGGATGGTTTTGGCGCTAATGATTTTGTAGGGGTAATATTTGATACTTATAATGACAAACTAAATGGCTTTGAATATTTTGTTACACCATTGGGTGAGCAAATGGATGCAAGACAGGCACCCAACTTTAATGGAGACAGTGAAGACTTCGGTTGGAATTCGGTTTGGGAAAGTGCCTGTAAAATTCATGAAGATGGATGGAGTTTTGAAATGTTCATCCCTTATTCGGCCATACGTTTTGGGAAAAATAAAATACAGGACTGGGGGTTGAATATTGTGAGAAGAAGACAAAAAAGCGGCGAACAATTATTCTGGCAGGGGATAGACCCAACCGTAAATGGTTTTATGACACAGGAAGGAATGATGCTTGGACTTGAAAATATAAAGCCGCCATTGCGCCTGCAGTTCTCTCCTTATTTCTCTACTTACCAAAATCATGATGCCTTAGCTAAAGCAGGGAAATCTAAAAACACTACCACGTTCAACGGTGGTATGGATATTAAATATGGATTAAGCCCTGCTTTTACTTTAGACATGACATTGATACCTGATTTTGGCCAGGTGCAAACAGATAACCTTATACTAAACCTTACCCCATTTGAACAAAAATTTAATGACAACAGGCCTTTCTTTACTGAAGGTGCGGAGCTTTTTAATAAAGGCAATTTGTTTTATAGCAGGCGCATTCCAACAAGGTTATTTAATGCAACAAAGATCAGCGGCCGTACACAAAAAGGTTTGGGTATTGGGTTTTTAAATGCCATTGCAAAGCCAGGATATGAGATCGTAAGAGATTCTGCGACCGGTGATGAAATAAAAATAGAAACATCGCCACTTACCAATTACAACATTATTGTGTTGAACCAATCATTAAAAAATAACAGCAGTGTTTCCCTGGTAAATACAAACGTGTGGCGAAATGGTGCAGCAAGAGATGCGAATGTTACTTCGGGAATGGTTGATCTTTTTGATAAAAAGAATATGTGGAATGTTGGTGGTACCATAAGTATGAGTAACATTTTTGAGAATAATAAAAACTCAGCCGGTTATTCCCACTCTGTATATTTTGGTAAAGTAAGCGGCAGGTTAAATTTTAATGTATGGCAGGATCTGTTTGATGCTAAATATGACAAAACAGACCTCGGCTATTATACCAACAACAATACAATGGATCATGGTGCATGGGTTGGATATAACTGGATTAAGCCAAGTAAATGGTTCAACCAATGGAGAGTAAATACCAACCTTTTTTACAGCAGGCTTGTTACAGCCATTGATTTACAGAAAAGGCCTGAGCTGATGTACCAGAATGCTTCTATAAATTTTAATACTAATGGACAGTTGAAAAACTTGTGGTGGGTAGGTGCCAATTCAACATATGGTTTTAAAAGAAATGATTTTTATGAACCGAGGGTATATGGAAAAGTATTTGCAGAAAAAGCGAGACTATACAGTAACATCTGGTGGGAAAGTAATTATGCAAAAAAAGTATCGTGGGGTGGTAATTTTTCTTACGGCACAGGAAACTATTTTAAACGCACTTTGATTGGGTATGGTTTGTTTGGTAAAATACGTTTCAGCAGTAAATTTTCAATTGACCACCAATTTAATATGGAAGGCACTACTAACCAGGCTGGTTATGCCGCCATACAAGGTAATGCTGTTTATTTTTCAAGAAGGGATGTGATATATACCGAGAATGTTTTTACCGCCAAATATAATTTCACCAACCGCATGGGCATTACCCTGCGTACAAGGCATTACTGGAGCAAGGTGAACCCCAAAGAGTTTTTTGAATTGGATAATAATGGTGAATTGCAAAAACCTGCTACACCCTTTACCGGAAACGTAAAACAGAATTACAATTTTGTAAGCTTTGATATGGTTTACACCTGGCAGTTTGCACAGGGCAGCTTTATCAATATTGTGTGGAAAAAAATTGATGAAAATTTTTACCGCAATTTTGAAAAAAACCTCTTTGATAATTTTGGAAAAACAGTAAGGGGTGATGGTTATAACAATCTCACACAATTCAATAGCTTTTCAATAAAAGTTATCTATTTCCTCGACTATCTTACGGTGAGAAACAAAGCAAAACGAAAAAACGGCAAAGTGTAAATAATTAAAGGCAGTGTTTAAATACTGCCTTTTTATTTTGATCACTTTGATGAATTGTTGCCAACCAATATTGCCGCCATCGCCATTGCTGCATCTTTCAAAAACAAAGTAAATGTGGTGGTGAATGATGGCCGCAGGTGCAGCGTAAAGCCAAATATCAACAGCATTGCCGCCAGCAGGTAACAGGCAAGCCTTGTATATTTTTCAATGATAATGGCAATGGCTGCTGCCAGTAAGCAAGCGCCTGTTAAATATATTACGGCAGCACCACCGGGAATATATTCCGGCAGCATTGTTTTCATTTCGTTTGCACTCATAAAATGTAAAATACCAAATGCAGCAATGGCAAGTGCATATATAACAGCTGCAACACGGGAGGAGATAATCTGTTTCATGGCAATCGTTTTTAGATAGAGTAAAATACTCATCTGTTTACGCTTTTGCAAGTGTTTGGCGTTAAAGTTTATGCCCGTATACATAACAAAAGAAGCGTCTGGTATTTACCAGACGCTTCTTGTATAATAATTGCAATTTTATTTACCCTGCATTCTCCGGCCGCATCATTGGGAAGAACAATACATCCTGTATAGAATGCTGGTTAGTTAACAGCATAGCGATCCTGTCAATACCAAAACCAATACCCGATGTTGGCGGCATGCCATATTCTAGTGCCCTTAAAAAATCATGATCAATAAACATCGCTTCATCATCGCCACGTTCCATCAATTTTACCTGCTCTTCAAAACGTTCCCTTTGTTCGATCGGGTCGTTCAATTCGCTATAGGCATTGGCAATTTCTTTACCGTTACACATTAATTCAAAGCGTTCCACCAATCCTGGTTTACTGCGGTGCTTTTTAGTTAACGGGCTCATTTCTACAGGATAATCTGTAATAAAAGTTGGTTGTATATAATTGCCTTCGCATTTGCTCCCAAAAATTTCATCGATCAGTTTCCCTTTGCCCCATTTTTCATCTGCATGAATTTTTAATTCACGGCACACATTTCTTATTCCTTCTTCATCCATTGCACTGATGTCAAAACCTGTATGTTCTTTGATGGCATCATACATGGTTATTCTTTTGTAAGGGGCTTTAAAATCAATTTCTTTTTCACCAACCAAAACTTTACTGCTGCCATTGGTTGCAATGGCTGCTTTCTCCAACATCAACTCGGTTGTATCCATCATCCAGTTATAATCTTTATACGCCACATAAAATTCAAGTACGGTAAATTCAGGGTTATGTGTTCTGTCCATTCCTTCATTACGGAAGTTGCGGCTGAATTCATACACCCATTCAAAACCACCCACGATCAATCGTTTTAAGTATAGCTCATTTGCAATACGCATGTACATCGGCACATCCAGTGCATTGTGATGTGTTGTAAACGGCCTTGCTGCAGCACCACCGGGAATACTTTGCAATACTGGTGTATCCACTTCCAAAGCGCCACGCTCATTTAAAAATTCACGGATAGCATTTACCATTTTGGTACGCTTGATAAATGTTTCTTTCACACCAGGATTTACGATCAGGTCTGCATAACGCTGGCGGTAACGGAATTCAGGATCGGTTACTTCATCAAATGCTTCCCCATCTTTTTCTTTTACAACTGGCAATGGATGCAATGCTTTTGTAAGCAGTGTAAATTCTTTTACATGAATAGAAGTCTCGCCGGTTTTTGTGGTAAACACATAACCCTTCACACCAATAATATCACCTATATCCAGTAATTTTTTCCAAACCGTTTGAAACATTGATTTGTCTTCACCGGGACAAATATCGTCCTGCTTAATATAGATCTGAATTTTACCAACACTGTCCTGTATCACTGCAAAGTTTGCCTTGCCCATATCACGTACACTCATTATTCTTCCTGCCAGGCAGATGTCTGCAAAGTCAGCTTTGTTCTCTTCTCCTTTATAATTTTCCTTTATAAAAACTGATGTACTATTCACAGGGTACAAAGCTGCCGGGTAAGCATCAATGCCCAGTTTGGTTAATTCAGCTAATTTTTCTCTCCTGATAATTTCCTGTTCACTCAAATGTTGTGTGCTCATTGTATGATGTATAAAATTTTTGCAAATATACCGTATGCAACCATTTGGCATTTAAGTTTATCTTGTGTGCAGTTTGGCAGCATACTTGCCTTACTATAAAAAAAGATTTTTATGAAAAAAATTATCCCTTTTTTATTGTGTGGTTTTTTATTTGCCGGGTGCGATGAGTTAAAACAACTTCAAACATCCACTGGCGGTGGCGTTACCCAGGCTGAGGCCGGCCAGGGAATCAAGGAAGCATTGAGCCAGGGATTGGTAAAGTCAGTATTTCAACTGAATAAGCAGGATGGATTTTTTGGTGATGCGTTTTATAAAATATTACTGCCACCAGATGCAAAGAAGATCGAAAATACTTTAAGAGACCTGGGGATGAATAAAATGGTTGACAAAGCTATCTTACAAATAAACCGTGGCGCTGAAGATGCCGTGGGATATGCCACGCCGATCTTTACAGATGCGATCAAACAAATGACGCTGACCGATGCTATTAATATTGTAAGAGGCGGTGATACCAGCGTTACACATTATTTCAGGATGAAGACAAACGACAGGCTGGTAGCTGCCTTTTCACCAGTTATAAAATCATCGCTTGATAAAGTGGAAGCCACTAAATACTATGGCGATATTGTGAAAACGTATAACAGCTTTCCAACTACATTTAACAAAGTAAATCCTGATCTGCCCGGCTTTGTTACAGAAAAAGCCACTAACGCATTGTTTGATCTTATCTCAAAAGAAGAAAAAAATATCAGGCAAAATCCTTTGGCAAGAACAACAGAGATATTGAAGAAAGTTTTTGGAGGATTATTTTAAATATCAGCCAGTAATATCTGCCAGGCTTCATTTACTTTACCTGCATCCAGCAATTGTTTTGCATAAGTATGTAGTTCCTTGTCCATATCGTCAGGGTTGAGTGAATAATACTGAATGATATTTTTCAGACGGTCATCATGAAAAGAAGGATCGATAAAAGGCATTTCATGCACATTGCCTAACTGGCCCAAATTATTGCCGGTAAGTATTTTACTTTCTCTTATTGACAAAGGCAAAGCATCCACACCAATACCGATTTTTATATTGGGTTTCTCTACTTTAAAAAGATTAGTGCTGTCAACTTTACAATACCAGTCGCCGCCAAGCCTTGCAATATGGTGCAGTTTGGTTTGGTCGATCATAGTTTTGTCTTCATTCATCACAGCTTCGTTAATATGCATCAATAATACTTCAGCAATAATTAAATTACCTGCGCCGCCTTCTGTTCCCAAAGCTTTTACTTCAATCACTTTACATTCTAATTGTACCGGGCTTTCTTTTACTCTTGGCGGCTTCACCATTTGTGCAGGCTCTTTTGTAAAACCTGCTTTTGTAAACTCATCGGTTCCTTTTGGATATTCACAACTGGCAAGGCTTACCTGCTGCACCATATTATAGTCACAAATGTTTACAACCACTTCAGGCACTTCCAATATATTTTCAAGCGTATGTTTTGTAGTATTGTCCCTCACTCTTCTTGCAGGGGAAAAAACAACAACAGGCGGATTCGAAGAAAATAAATTGAAAAAAGAAAAAGGACTGAGATTTACGTTTCCGTTTTTATCTATGGTGGATGCAAAGCAAACAGGACGTGGGGCTATTGCATGTTGCAAAAAGTTCTGTCTCTCAAAAGGTTTTAAATCTTTTAATTCAATTGTCTTATACATTTTTCTTCAAACTTAAAATTGAAAAATCACTTTCATCTTTCACAATGCTATTACTTAGTTTTCCTAATCCATCAATTTCCATTTCCACTACATCTCCTTCCTGTAACCACTGTTCCTGGAAATTGGGGTCATTTAATTTTCCTGTTCCATTCAATTCTAAAAAACAACCAGTGCCAACCGTGCCACTGCCAATTACATCACCAGGGAAAAGATTAACGCCGTAACTGCAACGTTCAATTATTTCAGCAAAGGTCCAGTCCATATCACTCACATTGCCTTCGCTTACCTGCACACCATTTACCCAACATTTCATTTGTAAGTTCCATGCCTTGCCGGTATGGTTTTCTTTGCAGGCTACTTCCAACTCTTCCAGTTCATCTAATGTAACAAGCATTGGCCCGATAACAGTTGAAAAATCTTTTCCTTTTGCCGGGCCAAGGTTCAGCAACATTTCTTCCATCTGTAATCTTCTTGCACTCATATCATTCATTATCATCAGGCCGCCGATATATTCATCAGCTTCTGCAGCAGGAATATTTTTTCCGGAGCGGCAGATAACAATAGCGGCCTCCAGTTCAAAATCTAATTTTTCAAAATGATCGGGCATGCAAACAATATCTCCTGGTCCTTGTATGCTGTTGTGATTGGTAAAATAAAAAATGGGGTATTGGTCAAATTCCGGTATCATATCCACTTTCCGGTTTCTTCTTGCAGCCGCTACATGCTGACGAAAAGCGTACCCATCACGGCAACTGGTTGGTGTGGGCACTGGCGCCAGTATTGTTGCATCATCAAAAAAACCAGTAGGTAATTTATTTCCTAAACCTTCTTTTATTCTTTTTTCTGCAGCCAGTGCCACGGGATACATATCGTCCCAATAGTTTAAAAACATCGACATGCTGATAGCAAGATCGGGATGCAGTGCATCTGTATCATACAATTTCCCCTCTATCAATACAGCAAGTTGTTCGTGGCCATCTTTTAAATAGGTAACAAGTTTCATCAGCTTAATATTTGCTGCCAAAAGTAGGTATTAAATATTGATGAATTATTCTCAATTAGCCAGCAGCTATTACCATTTTTCTTCTTCGGTAAAATTGTCGTTGTTTGTTTTGAACTGTTGCCTTGATTTTATCTTTTGCAGTTGCCGTTCAATGATAAGATTGGCAATGATATCGCCTGCATTTATTCCTGGCTCTATTTGCAGCAGTGATTTTATTTTTGGCTCGCTTACATCGATCCTGTAAAGTAAATTTACCAGTTGTTCAAAGTTGTTCTGGATAAGACGGTTAATATGTGCAGATAATTTTTCCTTTATCTCTTCCATAGAAATCTGTTCAGGCAGTTCAATGGCCATTTCTTTATTAACCAGTTTTACCAGCTCTTTATTTTCCATTTATACAAGTTAGTATTTTTCAATTACCCCCAGGCCAAATAGAGCATAATCATATTTTACAGGATCACTTGCATCTAATGTTTTTAAATAATCAGTGAGTTCAATAGCGGCCAGCCAGTCATCCTGTTTTCTCTGCAACAAATTAAAACGTCTTGCCACTCTTGATACATGTACATCCAGTGGGCAGATCAATTGTGAGGGTTTGATATTTTGCCAGATACCAAAGTCAACTCCACTGTTATCTTTTCTCACCATCCATCTCAAAAACATATTCAATCTTTTACAGGCAGATTTTTTCTCCGGTGTTGAAATATGTTTCCGGCAATGTTTTTCTTCTTTAGCTTCATCGCTAAAACTGAATACATAATTATGAAAACCTGTTAGTGCTCTTTCAATATTATCATCATGCGGCAACATCCATTTACTAAACGCCGTTTCCAAACTCTCTTCATTTTGATAATGATATTGCAGGAAGTTGAATAAGTGCCAAAGGTCAAGCGCATTAAGAGTGCGGTGAACAAATCCTTCAAAAGGTTTAAAGGATTTCTTTTTTTCAAGGTCAGTATTCATTATGAAATCATAAGGCAGGTTATTCATTCCATTCAATAATTTATTGCAGGAGTTAATAATTCCTTTTCTTGTTCCCCATGCTAAAATGGAGGCAAAGAATCCAGCGATCTCAATGTCTTGTTTTTTTGTAAAGCGGTGAGGAATATTGATGGGATCATCCGCAATAAAAGAAGGATGATTATACTGAGTATATTTTTCGTCAAGAATTTTTTTAAGATTACCGTTCATTTAACTCGTTTATCTTTCTTCATCAAAGCTGCCACAGCAATAAACACCCAAATAACATTAACCACCATGTTTGGCCATGTCCGATGTGAATAGGTGTAAATAGAAAACAAAATACCACCAACAAGATTGGCAAGAATGTAAGGAACGGAAGTGCTTTTTATCTTTCCGTTGATGTTAAGAAAATAGGCACCCACAATAAGTACAGTGCCTATCCAGCCAATTATTTCAATCAAGTTCATATTTATCCAATAGCCTGTTCCAGGTCTTTTATCAGATCTTCCACATCTTCTATACCAACACTCAATCTTATTAATCCATCATCCAAACCATTTTTAATCCTTTCTGCTCTCGGTATGCTGGCATGTGTCATGCTTGCAGGATGATTGATCAATGATTCAACACCGCCTAAACTTTCTGCCAAAGCAAAAACTTTTGTAGATGACAACACTTTGTTTGCTGCTTCCACTGTATCATCTTTTAATATAAAACTTATCATGCCGCCAAACCCACGCATTTGTTTTTTTGCAATGGCATGCCCGGGACTATCTTCAAAACCTGGCCAGAAAACTTTTTCTATGCGGGGATGATTGCGTAAAAA
>JAZKGV010000287.1:0-3449 GCA_040385725.1 Bacteroidota bacterium
TGTTAAGTCTTCTTCTTACCTGCGTTTCAGGGAAATTGGTTTGTATTATAATTTTGATAAACTACCTGTGAAATTTATTAAGAGCATACAGGTTGGTGCATCATTAAATAATTACATCACCATCACCAAGTATCCAAGCTACGACCCGGAAGTTTCAAACTTTGGCGCTGGGTTTTCTTCGGGTCTTGATGTGTTACCTTATCCTGCATCTAAAAGAGCAGCTTTTCATTTAACTGTTAATTTCTAAAAAACGAATCATGAAAAAATGTATCAATATAAATTTATTGCTGTTCATGTTCCTTGCTTTTTCTTTTTCATCTTGTAAAAAAGATTATGGCAACCTGAACAACCCAACAGTGGAGGATTTTTTAAACAATGCCACCAAAAGCCAGTTGAATAATTTGGTAAGCGGCACTGAATCAGCTTTGCGTAACAGCCTTGGTTTTTATTTAGATGATGTTAGTATTGTTGGAAGGGAAATATACCGTTACTCCACTTCGGATCCACGCTACTATACTGACCTGCTTGGCGCAAATGATGCCGAGTTGCAAGGTACAGGCTTTTATATTATAAATGTTTGGGCCAGCCGTTACCGTGTGGTAAAGAATTGTAACCTGCTGATAGATGCAGCTAACAAATCAACATTGCTTACAGATGCAGAAAAGAAAGGGTATACTGGATTTGCAAAAACGATTAAAGCATACCAGTTGCTGCTTACATTAAATCTTACCAATGCTAACGGGATAAGAATAGATGTTTCAAATCCTGACCAGTTGGGCCCTGTGGTTGGTTACGATGAAAGCCTTACTGCCATTGCTTCATTATTAGATGAAGGCAGGACAGATTTTGAAGGCGCACAGGTTTCATTTCCTTTATCATCTGGCTTTGCAGGTTTAAATGATGCTGCTGGTTTAACAAAAGTAAACAGGGCATTGGCTGCAAGAGTAGCGGTGTATCGTCAGCAATGGCCAGCAGCGCTTAGCGCATTAAATAATTCTTTCTTTGATATCGATGCTAATTTTAATACCGGCGTATTCAATGTTTTTGGTACGGGTTCCGGCGACCAGTTGAATCCTGCTTTCTTTCCGCAGAATAGTAATGGCGAAGCAAGAGCATCACATCCTTCTTATGCTGCAGATATTGCAGCGAACGATGACAGGATAAATAAAGCGCCGCTGCGAAATTCACTTATCAGTAATAGTGGGCTTACCAGTGACAGGGATGTATGGGTTTACACAACCAGCACTGCGCCTGTACCCATCATCCGCAATGAAGAATTGATCCTGATCTATGCAGAAGCAAATATTCAGAATAATACTTTGGGCAATGCGGTTACAGCCATTAATAAAATACGCAACAGTCACGGATTGGTTGATTATAGCGGCGCAGTAACGCAGGCGGCATTAATAACTGAAATGTTGAAGCAGAGAAGGTATTCACTTTTCTTTGAAGGGCATCGTTGGGTTGATCTTCGCAGGTATAACCTGTTAAACACATTGCCTGTTGACAGAACAGGTGACGATGTGTGGAGTTCATTTCCCTTGCCTAGTACAGAATAAAAATTATAAAGAAACCTTCCTCCCGTTATTATGGAAGGTTTCCTTTTTTAATTGGTGAAATTTTTTGAACCGGGCCGTAAATCTTTGTGGAACTGCGGTGGCGTCGTACACTTGTACTAATCTTTTTTAATAAGCAATTAAAAGTATCAGACCTAAACCTCTAAACCAATCTAAACTTCTAAACATTTCTTAATGGCACATATTGATCTGCAAAATGATTATCCCGGCATCCGTGGGCCAATGGCATTCAGTCCGCAAACAGCAGCGCCATTAAATAACCTGGCAGAAGTTCTATTAAGAGATGAGAACAATACGCTAAGCCGTGGTGAAAGAGAATTAATAGCGACTTATGTTTCATCACTGAATGATTGTTTCTTCTGCCAGAATGTACATGGCGGTTTGGCACAACATTATCTTGAATGTAACAGTGCTTTTATTGAAGCTGTTAAAATAGATTTTTTAACATCGGATGTTTCTGATAAAATGAAGGCACTATTATCCATTGCCGCCAGTGTACAGCAGGGTGGAAAAAATGTAACGTCGCAACAAATAGAAAATGCAAAAGCAAACGGTGCAACAGATAAAGAGATACATGACACTGTTTTGATCGCTGCTGCATTCTGTATGTTCAACCGGTATGTAGATGGATTGGCAACCTGGGCACCGGAAGACAGAAGTTATTATATTGAAAGAGCAAAGCAGAGAGCGGAAGAAGGGTATGCTGGATATGATGCAAGTAAGTAAGTCTCTACTCAACCGCCAACGGGGCGTAAAGCCGCCGTCGGGGTTGATAGAACGTTTAATTGTTTGAAAGGCTGCCACCAACCCCGTCAGCGGTTAAAAAACCCTGACGGTGGTTGTATAAAGGAGCTTGAAAAATGAGTGTTTCAACTTTATAATTTTTTACTATGAAAAAAACATTTTATCTCGGCCTAATCGGGCTGATACTTTTTGAAATAGCAAATGTGTATTTCATAATGCCCATGCCCGGCAGCCAGCAGATGAATAGTATTGACCTTGCATATTTTTTATACAAATGGCGGTGGATAGTAAGAGGATTATTTGCAGCCATGATCTTGATTGGTTTATTCAAAACCAATTGGAAACGCAAATGGACACTGGCTATTCCATTGTTATTATTAGCAGTTGTTATTTACATGGCAAACTTCAATATGGCCGCAGACCACATGTTTTACAAACCCGATACTATTGTAATGGCAACTGCTGCTGCCAATAAAGTTGACAGCAACCGTTTGGTAGTTGGTGTGGTAAACAACGGCCAGGCAAAAGCATACCCGATCCGCTTTTTGGGTTATCATCACCAGTTACAGGATACAGTTGGTGGCAAACCATTGTTGATAACTTATTGTACAGTTTGCAGAACCGGCCGTGTGTATGAACCAACCGTAAATAGCAAGCCGGAACAATTCCGTTTGGTAGGCATGGATCATTTTAATGCCATGCTGGAAGATGCGACAACTAAAAGCTGGTGGCGCCAGGCAACCGGCGAAGCTGTTACCGGCGAATTAAAAGGCCATAAGCTACCCGAATTTTACAGCATGCAAACATCGTTAACAAAATGGCTGGAGTTAAATCCCAATACTTTAGTAATGCAGGAAGATCCGGCCTTCAAAAGTGAGTATGATACTACAGGCAAATTTGAAAGTGGAAAAAGTACCAGCAAGCTAACGGGTACTGACAGCCTTTCATGGAAAGATAAATCATGGGTAGTTGGTGTAAAAGCCGGGAAAGAAAAAAAGGCTTATGACTGGAATGAATTAAAAACTAAAAGGATCATCAATGATAAATTAGATGGCAAAAATATTATTGTGGTTTTGGCGAAAGATGATAAAAGCTTTTTTGCTTTTGAAAATGCTGATGCAGCTTACA
>JAZKGV010000288.1:0-2683 GCA_040385725.1 Bacteroidota bacterium
AAGAGATCTGTTAAGTGAATCAATTGCATCATTTAATTTTGGATCATTTAATTCTTTCTTTAAATTATTAAGGTTATCAGTAAGCTTGCTGTACTGCCATGCAGCCACAGCTGTACCAAGTATCGATAATACCACACCTGCTATGATCATCCCTTTGGGTGCATTTACTTTACCAGCCATAATAAATGCCACCACGCCCATTATTAAGCCTAATATGCCTGGGAAAATTGCATACATACCAAGGCAGGGAATAAATGAAAACAAAAAAGTCAGGATTCCTAGTACAAGGCTTATAATACCAAAAGTTTTGTGCAGGGTCGACGGAGGTGTGTGGGGTGTTTGCTGTTCCATGATTTTTTAAAGTTTAAGGTTTTTTAATGTGCAATGGTAAAGAAAAAGTATTGCACAGACAAAACCGGGCATTGTTTTTTAAACACATATATCCCCCGAAATAAAATAACCGGAAAGTTTGATTCAATTAGTATAGCACCAGTTTCTCATACAACTCCTGCAGTTTTGCTTCCTCGTTAGTACAAAGCCCGGGATGCGTTTTGGAAGTTTGGATGATGGTACTCCTTACCGCAGTAAGCCAGCGGAACCTTGATGGAGTATCCAATTTTGCAATAGGCCCTGCATCTTCATTACCTGCTGCAATTTTACAAAATGATTCAAGATTTGATTGAAGGTGTGCAATATCAACTTCACTGCAAAAAGATGCGATGCGGTTTTCATTCACTGTATAAACACATTTAAGAAAACCCGTTTGTTTGCAAAAGAACACAATACCAAGGTTGAGAAATTCCTCTCTCTCAACTCTCGGCACCAGCCGTATCACTGCATATTCATATAACAGTTGTTCTTGCATTATTTGCTTCGTTTACAAATTCTGTTGCGTTGTTAAACCTTGTACAAAGAAAATCAATATAGCCTTCCCTTATTTCCTGCGGAGTCAGGCCTTCGTTCCAGTTTAAAAAATCATCGGGTATAAGATTGACAATTGCTGCAATTTTATCTTTCGATAGTATCTCCTTAAAAATTTCATTTACTTCATCCAGTAGCGAAGCGGCAGGAAGCAACACATGATCTTTTACCTGCGTAAATGTTTTTTTTGATTGTGCTGTTGGATTGCTCCACGAATGATGAAAGTACAATGCAGCACCATGATCTATCAGCCACAATTCTTTTTGCCATATCAGCATATTTGTATTCCGGGCTGTCCTGTCCACATTCATCAGCAACGCATCCAACCACACAATTTTTGAAGCCATTAAAGGATCAACTTTTGATACAGCCGGATCAAAACTTATAGCGCCTGAAAGATAATGCAACGCAAGATTGGTACCTACGCTTGCCTTTAATAAGTCCTGTATCTCCTCATCAGGTTCTGTTCTGCCAAAAGCTGCATCAAGATCGGCAAACACAATTTCCGGTACTTTCAGGCCAAGCGATCTTGCCATTTCTCCTCCAATGATCTCTGCTATCAATGCCTTAACGCCCTGCCCTGCCCCACGGAATTTAAGCACATACAAAAAACCATCATCAGCTTCTGCAATAGCAGGCAATGAACCACCTTCACGTAACGGTGTTACATAACGGGTAACACTAACGGTTCTTACTTCTGAAATAGTCATAGTTGTATTGCGGCAAATGTAAATGAAATTTATGGGTAACAAAAAGCCGGGCGTGCTGCCCGGCTTTTAAATTTGATCAATAAATTTATTGATGTAGTTCTATTGTTCCAATATCAGTATCATCATGCCTTCTTACCTCTACATTGTTTATCACCGTATCCTGGTAACCATTGGTACCATCAATTGAAACCGAATACGTGCCTGGCCTTAGGCCACGGATCTTAAATTTACCTTCATGCCATGACCTTGCAGAAAATGTATCTGTTGCATTATATGCTTTTATCCATCCATGAGAATTAACCGGCCTCACTTTTCCTTCGATCTCCCCGGTGCTATGCCTTCCAAATGGTTTAATAACAGGTTTCAACCAATAGGTACCATTAAAGAACCTGATGGAATGTGAAAGGCTGAAATCGAGGAAGAATTGCAGGTCGTTTGAAGAAACAGAATCAAGGTGTTCTCTTTTGATATTCACATATACAAAATTCTGGTTGTTCACAAGTTGTAATGGATATGTTGTACTATCAACCACCACACTGTTGTTGGTGCCTAATGTAATTTTTTATCCGTTCAATTTTTCCATTCAATGCAAGGCCACTTGCCAATAAGGTATCAACACCATTACGCAACTGCAACAGGTCGTACACACCTGCATTGATGTTTAATGTTTGCCACACATTGCAGTTAACATCGGCACTATCACGGTCATCGTCACAGCCCGGCCTGTCATGGTCATCATCGCCATTACGGCGGCAGGTATCTAACTTAACTTCTATCTTTTGAATATCAACAAATACATGTTCATAATCCGAAGGGTCGTCAGTGAGGTACACAGAATACTTGGTTTGATTGGCAGGAATTACTTCATTGCTGTTACTTTCTTTTTGGCAGGAAACCGCACCAACAATAACAACTAATAATAATACCGGGAAGGAAAAGATCCTGGAAATAGTTTTCATACAACTTAATTTTAGATTAATAAAAAAGGTTCAGGTACAAATTGCTTATATAGTATATAATTGGTGGCTTTCACGGAAAGACAAAAAAAGTGC
>JAZKGV010000289.1:0-9921 GCA_040385725.1 Bacteroidota bacterium
TATTGGCCGGGTTGGGAGATATAATGATAGAGAATTTTTTCTCAGTTTTTATCATCACCACCTTACTGTAAGCAATTTTTTTATCAGGGCTTGTCATTTTAAGGCGGTAAAAATATTTGCCTGCATCACGGGGATTGTTCTCATCAATAAACTGGTAGTATGTTTTACCGGCAGGTATAGTAGCTATACTGCTGAAATGTGTGGCATCGGTGCTCCGCTGCAACTCAAATTTTTCACATTGTATCTCATTTGCCATTTGCCAGTTCAACTGAATATTACTGTTTATTTCTTTGCCTGTAAAAGAAAGCAAACCCAATGGCACCACTCCAGGTTTTGTAAGTGATATATCATCAAAGTGCACATTGATGGCAGGCTGGTTTACATACATCTGTGTCTGCAACCTGATTTTTATACTTCTTGTTCCTGCTGGTGCAGTCCTTGTATTGCTGTATTGGTTCCATGTAATGCCTGAACCATCAAAATTAGATTGCCAGTCGCTCCTGTAACTGGTGCCCAACACTGCATTACCAGCATCAAGAAAATCAACAATAAACCGGCCTACATCTGTTTGAATAGGTACAGGTGTTTGTATGTAGCCGCTGAAATCATATAGTTGGCTGCCAAGATCAATAGAGGTTGCATCGGCAGATACATCAATAGTTTGATACAACTCAAATGGCCCCTGGAAAATATTACTACAGCCGGAAAAAAATACAGTTCCACCACTGGCACCTATAGTATGATCAAAAGGATAATTAAGAGAGCCATCTGGTTTCATTGTCCAGTTAGTGGTGTTATTGGTAGGTATTAATAAACAGGTGAGGCCGCCCTGGCTTACTATTGTCCAACCGGTTCCCCGTGGCAGGCTTTCGGCGTCAGGGTTTACTACCAGGTTTTGTGCTGATAATGATTGAATGAATGTAATGGTGGAAAATAAGAGTAATGTTTTTCTCATAGTAATTGGTTGTTTTCAAATATACATTGTTCTTGCTATAAATGAAGCATTGCAGCAGCAGGAATTTATAAACTGCAAGGGGCCCTAATTAAAAAATACCATTAATATTTATGAAAAAAGAAATGAATATTTTATCTTGTTGACTTACCATAAATACCTAAAACTAACAGTCATGAGAAAGTTTAAAAAAATTTTCGGCAGGCTTTTGATCGCCATTGTTGTAATTATCATTGGGATAGTTGCATACATTAAATTGTTTTTACCCAATGTGGGCGCTGCACCGGCGCTAACGGTAGAGAGGACAGCAGGAAATGTAGCAAGAGGAGAGTACCTGGCCAATCATGTTACCATTTGTATTGATTGCCATTCCACAAGGGACTGGACAAGATATTCCGGCCCCATAGCAGATGGAACTGTAGGTATGGGAGGAGAGTTGTTTGACCAGAAGTTTGGTTTCCCGGGAGCTTATTATGCAAAGAATATCACACCGGAAGGTATCAGCCGTTATACAGATGGTGAATTGTTCAGGATAATTACTACCGGTGTAAATAAAGATGGCAAAGCAATATTCCCGGTAATGCCTTATCATAATTATGGTAAAATGGATGAAGAGGATATTAAATGCATCATCGCTTATATCAGAACATTAAAGCCAATTAAGAATGCTATACCGGAATCTTCGTCCGATTTTCCTATGAGTATTATCATCAACACCATTCCACAAAAAGCAAATCTTACAAAAAGACCAGCAGAAACAGATGTGGTTAATTATGGAAAATATCTCGTAACTGCTGCTGCCTGCATGGATTGTCATACACAATTTGAAAAAGGTAAACAGATCGCAGGCACAGAGTTTGGTGGTGGCAGGGAATTTCCTTTTCCGGATGGAAGCAAAGTGCGTTCTGCCAATATAACTCCGCACACTACTACAGGCATTGGCCGGTGGACGGAAGAAGTATTCCTTAGTTATTTTCATTCCCGTAGCGACTCTGCTGCATTGGCAAGAAAAATACAACCCGGCGAAGTAAACACCATTATGCCATGGACGATGTATGGCAAAATGAAAGACGGGGACCTGAAAGCAATATATGCTTATTTAAAAACGGTGAAGCCACTTGATAATGCTGTAGAGAAATTTTCAAAAGCTGCGGCTAAATAATGCCCGAAGGTTTATTGTAATAATTAGGAGAAATGTTTGGAGTATGATACTTTTGGTATTCATACATCATTGTTATATGTCTGGACATTTAAAAAACATTACCGTTGCTTTTTTATTATTTATCGCTGCATCACAGTCAATAGCACAAACAACAGTACAGGAACCTAAACCATGGGACGAAAACTGGAGCAAACCATACCAGCCATTCCGCATTGCAGGCAACTTGTATTATGTTGGCACTTACGACCTTGCCTGTTATCTTATAACTACCATAGAAGGAAATATACTGATCAATACGGGGTTGGCTGCTTCTGCATCACAAATAAAAAATAATATTGAAACACTCGGTTTCAAATTTTCCGACATTAAAATATTATTGACCACTCAGGCACATTATGACCATATGGGTGCCATGGCTGCTATTAAAGAAAGTACCGGAGCAAAAATGATGGTGGATGAAAAAGATGCTGCTGTATTAAAAGATGGCGGCAGTTCAGATTATGCATTGGGTGGAAAAGGAAGCACTTATCAACCGGTAACACCTGATCGTTTATTAAAAAATGGCGATACTATTTCACTCGGCAATATGCAACTGGTAATGCTGCACCATCCCGGGCATACAAAAGGCTCCTGTAGTTTTTTATTTACTGTTAGCGATGAAAAAAAATTGTACAAAGTGCTTATTGCAAATATGCCAACCATTGTTACGGATAAAAAATTTGAAGAAGTAACATCTTATAGAGACATTGCCAGCGACTATGCTTACACATTGACAGCAATGAAAAATATTTCGTTTGATATATGGTTGGCTTCTCATGCCAGCCAGTTTAACATGCATGATAAACATAAACCGGGAGATACTTATTATCCTGCGGCTTTTATTGACCAGGCTGGTTATGATCAAGCGCTGGCAGAACTGCAAAAGGATTATGAGGAGAAGGTGAAACAGTAAGTAACTGCTGTGAAATATTCTTCAATTAAAAGGAGATTTTTTTTTAAAAGAAAACGCAGTGGCTACTATATTGGGAAATGATATTAAAAGTTTATAAAATCCGGCTGCTATTGCAGCCGGATTTTAACAAGTATATCTGTATAACGTTCCTTATCGTATAGAATTGATATTCCTTTTTAATATTTTTATGGTGTTGGAACACATATTGACGGAAGAGGATCTGTAGTTGTTGTGCCCGTTGAAGGACAAAGTACAATTTTGCCAAATTTATCTAAGCATAAAGGACGATAGCAATTTGCTGTCGGGGTTGGGGTAATTGCCTGGTTAGGGAGATAAATGTTGTTAGACGAAACAGACTGAAATGTAGAATTAATATTCTGTATTGATATTTTTCCTTCAAGATTTTGACCATAAGCACTTGTAAAATGCCCATTCACATGTTGGAGAACCAATTGATTGTCTGTCCATACTTCCGGGTAATCTTTCGGGCCAGTAGGAGTCTGAACTGTTACCGCATCTAAAAGTTTTTTAGTTTCAGTAAGATTTTTTAAAGACGATTCCAAATAACCTCCTGTTATAGAAACTCTTTTTGCCGATTCTTTCATCCATAGCGAAACTCCGGCGACACCACCAGTTTTGGTAGCCACTATTGTAAGTGAATTAAAATTGATGGCATCTACCCAATACCCATCTCTAAGCTTATTACGGTCATAATATTCATCCCCGGGCTCTTCGCCTATAATTACCTGTGCAGCACCATCAAGTGCTTTGCCAACACAATGAAAATAGCAACCGTTAAAGGTCATTGCGCCTCCAGGCTTTACCCATAACGAAGTAGGGCAATCAGTAGTATTAAGATTTGTTGCTATTACCTGGCCTGACCTCATTTCAAATGCAAGTTCGGTATTAGCCATTGATATATTTTCAAGCATACTACCGTGGCCCCTCCAGCTATAAAAACCCCGTCTGCAACTTTGGAAGTTACAGTTTTTCACATTTGAAAAATAGGCATTGTTAAGTATAACTCCTACTCCGAGGTCCCTGAAAGTGCAGTTTTCTATTGTAACAAAAGTGTTATAAAGGCATAATATGCCAATTTGTTTGTTATTGACTTGATCGTATGAACTATACGGTACAGGAGGGTTAGTACTAAAATATCCTGCCCTATAAAAACCAATACCGCTGATATGATAAGGAAAAAGGTCTAATTTGCTAGCTCCTGCATATCCTGTATAATAAATACCAGCCTGGTATGTTGAGGGGTCACTAAAATTCATGTAAATGGCTGTGGCGCCCGATCCTTCTATCGACACAGGCCTGTTACCAGAGTATGGAGCAGTAGAGGGTTCCGTAAAACAATCTCCTTCATTTGGGCCCCTGGCTCCTATTACCCAGGGCTCGGTTATATAGCATATACCCGGGGGCATTTGAATAATCACTTGCTTGTCGTCAGGCAGGGTTCTACAATAATTGTATGTTTTTTCCAAAGCTTCATCATCAGGCTGCATATCGTCAAAGTTGGCTCCAAATTCTAATGGGCTTACGTATATAACGTTGGGGTTACCAGTCCACCTGCGACCGTTATAGTAATAAGGTGCATTTACTTCGGTATTATATACCTGTAATCCTTTTGCCAGTGGAACTTGTTCCTGGGCATAATAAGTTTCACGATTTGTTCCTGTAATTGCATTCATTCTTGCTGTATTCATTCTTGGCATTAAAACACCCTTAGCATTTACAGCAGGGTTGTCGTTAGCAACTATATCAAGCATTGCAAAAGGGTTTACGTCCCTGATTTTACCGCCGGTACCAAGCACCATTGTTCCGGCTACGTTTTTGTAAACGCCGGTACCTTGCCCACTGCTATTTAAAATTTCCTGGTTTGACGCATTTGAAATAAATCCATAAGTAACAGTACCATCATTATTACAAAAATTTAAACTGCCGGTTCCTTGTGATGCATGTGAAAAAAGCTTTACTCCTGATGATGAATACCCGATAACTTTTGTGCCAACCAAACTGAGGTTGACAGCATTATCACTAAGACTAAGGTTTGACAGAGCGTCAACAGTAAAAAAATCGCTATAGGGATAAGTCATCGTGCCATTTACAAGCGTTGGTATGCCCCTTTGTACCCGGAAACTGGCGAAGGTTTTAGAAAGATCATTGTTGTAGTGAGCAGGGGCTGCCGTAGCATCAATTTTAAATTGTATCAATTGCGCATATGGCGACGTGGGATTAGTAACATAATTCCACATATTCCCCGAAAGAACGATTGGCGGTGATGCCTGCAGGTTTGTATAATATCCACCACTAACTGAACTGGTATTTTGCAATAGAAGACCAGTAGTATTAGGCGAGGAAGAGTTGTCTCCAAGTCCACTTCTGACTAAGTGTAAAGGCGCTGTTGGAATATCAGTTCCAACACCAACTTTTCCTGATATTGGTGATAAGTAAACATCTGAGGTACTATTAGCTACAGGGTTCCATTGTTGCTGGCAAATGCCTTGGTTGGATAAAAGAATCAAAAAAAAGAAGATAGGAGGGGCTAATGACTTTTTCATAATTGTTTTTTTTGGTTTATTAATAAAGGAGTTTTATCAGCGTTTGTGTAAGGCTATTTCCTCCATCGATCTATGAGCAGCATACCGGTGAGCCATAAGCGAAATAATCATGGTATTTCAAAAATTATTTTAACTCAACTTAAGTCAAGGCACACTACAATGACACTAACAGGAAAATTAATAGCTGTAACGTTTAGGGTATAATTGCTTTGCCGGAATATTATTGGCTGGTTATGGGTCAAACCAACCACATATTACAGAACGCAAAACAAAGTGGCTTATTCATAAGAAAGGAAGTTGGCAGTTAACGTAGGAGAATAGCTTAGCCGTAAGTTAGTTGTTTTATCAAAGTAATTAGCAATTGAAAAGGATAATTTTTTTTGAAAGATCGTACCGTATTTTCCGAAGTGGTGGCTTGTTTGTCTAATCTATTTGGATATAATCTTACATTAGCCATGTACATTCTTAAATCAATGTATCCCTAACATGGCAGACCAGGACAAACTCTTTTTAGCTGTTTCACAATTTGCAGGCATATCAAAGGAAGCATTTGAATTATCACAATCATGCTGGCAATATGCCGAATATAAGAAAGGAGACTTTTACAACAGGCAGAAAACAGTTTGTAAATATCTTGGTTTTGTGGTGCAGGGTGTATTCCGTTCTTATATCATTGCTGATAAATCAGTAGAAGAAAAAAATGTATTTCTTTATTCTGCTAATGGGTTTGTAGTTTCTTTCAAAAGTTTTATAAATCAAATACCCTGCGATTATCACACACAGGCACTCACCGATGCAGCCGTTGTGCAGATACATATTACCGACCTGCAGCGGCTCTATAAACAATCGCATGAGTGGGAAACCTTTGGCCGCCTGTTGGCGCAGGAAGCATTTAATGTAGTAATGACAAGGGTGGAAGGCTTTATGTTTAAAACACCTGAAGAAAGATACCTTGACCTTGCAACACAGCATCCTGATATATTTAATTCGGTACCGCTTTATCATATCTCATCCTATCTCGGTATCCAGGGGCCATCGCTCAGCCGCATCCGCAAAAGAATTTCAGGGCGCTAAAGCAATTGCACGCTGAGAGGCAGAGAACGCAGAGGTTTCTTTTGTTATTCTTTTAAAACTCTACTCAGCGCCCTCAGCATCTCTGCGTGCCAAAAAATTTAAACCTCTCCATACGATTTTAACCCAGGTTAAAATTATTGTGCCCACCAGTATGGAGCTTTGTGTTGTAATTAAAAACATACAAAATGAAAAAATCAAAAACAATTGTTCTCATACATGGAATGTTTGTGAACAACAGCAGCTGGAACGAATGGAAAACTTATTTTGAAGAAAAGGGTTACAAAGTCTATGCCCCTGCCAACCCCGGCCACGAAGGCAACCCTGCAGACCTGCGTACCAATATTCATCCTCAACTCACCCAAACAGGTTTTGAAGATGTGGTAATGAATATTGTAAAACTGATAGACAGCTTGCCTGAGAAACCAATTGTTATCGGGCATTCTATGGCAGGCCTAGTAGTGCAGAAATTAGTAGAAATGGATAAAGCTTATGCAGGCGTAAGTATTGATGGTGCTCCTCCAAAGAATGTATTGCCTCCATTATCAACCATAAAAATTGTATGGCCTGCCATAAATTTCTTTAAAGGAAATGCAGCTTACATGGGCACCAAAGATTGGTACCGCAGGGCTTTCTTTAATACTTTATCAGAAGCAGAAAGTGAAAAAGCATTTGATGCTATTGCTGTGCCGGAAAGCAGGAAGATTGGAAGAGACACTGTTTTGAGATCATTTTCAAACGTGGATTTTAAAAAAGCACACCAGCCTTTATTATTTATCGGCGGGGAAAAAGATACCATCTTTTCACCTGCACTGACTAAAAAAATTGCCTCAAAATATAAAGATGCCAACAGTGTTGTTGATTATAAAGAATTTGCAGGCAGGAGCCATTTTATTGCAGGGGAAAAAGGTTGGCAGGAAGTAGCTGGTTATATTTTCAACTGGATTGAAAAGATTGGATAAAGGAGACATTTATAGATATTAGTTGGAAGTATGCCGGAAGCAAAATAAATTGCAGAGAGCTCTTAACTAACTTAACCTTATACAGAACTATGAAGAAGTTTTTTCCACTGATGGCAATGATCGTTTTTTTATCCTCTTGCAATAAAGAGAAAACGCAGGTGTGCTGGCGTTGTGAATTATATGATATTGCGAACGGTGAACAGGAGCCAACACAAACGGTTTGTACGGATGGGCCACAGCCGGGTGTATTTAAAGATGAAGATGGAAATAACTTAACTTCTCATTGTACCCGGCAATAGCTGAAAGAAAGATTTGATGATATCTCCCGGCAGATCAGAATTTATGCAGTTTAATTCCCGGTAGTTTCTGATTGTTTCTTCAAGAGGTCATCATTGGTTACACCTTTTTTCTTTGAAACATTTTCGGTAAGCTTTCCAAAGTTGTAGGTAAGCGCCAGCACAATACCACGCCTTATCCGGGTGTTTTGATTGGTACTGTAAAAGTTGGCATCCTGTATAATGTTTTTTAGGGCCTGATCTTTTTCAAAAAAGTTTACACCTCTTACAGAGATTGTAAATTTATCGTTGAACATTTTATAATTAAACGCAACATTATACCAGGTGCTGAATGGATAAGTGGTTTGAATAGTGATAGGGTCTCTCCACAAACCAATATAATGGCTGATGCTGAACCTTTGTGTAAACTGGTAACGCTGGCTGAAATTAAAATTACCGCCCCAACCACTGTTTACCTGTGCTGTATTGGAATTATTTTTTATGCTGCTGTAGCGCAGGGAACCATTTACAAAAATGCTCCACTTGTCAGTAAATTTTGTATTCAAATTTAAATTGAAGCTTCCCTGTGTTTCTTTTCCAATATTAAGGGCAGTGGTTTTAGTAATGCCGGTTTGCGGATCGTAAGATAAATAATCGAGTATCTTATTACCACTATAGCTGCCTTCTACATTTATACCAAAAAATGTGTTTCCTTTTCCATACCTTATTTGTGCAGAAACACTGTGAATGGTTTGAGGGCCAAGATCAGGATTGCCAAATGAAATATTAAGCGAATCGTTGTTAAATACAAATGGGTTAAGATCCCAGATATACGGACGGGATAATCTTTTATTGTAATTTATGGTAAGGTTGGTTACAGCACCCAATTTGTGGGTGAACTGGAAGTTTGGCAAAAGGGTAGTGTAATCATTTTTCACTGTAGTGTTTGAGCTGATAAAGTTGCCATCAACCTTTGTGTACTCTATTCTTGCACCGATACGAAAGCCTGATTTTTTTATTTTAAAACTGTACATGCCATATACACTCAGTATATCCTGTGCATATTTGAATTTATCTGTATTGGAAGGGTTCAGTTGATACTTGTCATCAAGGTCGTATTTAATTAAACTTTCAAAATCAGAACTGGCCCTTCGCATTATTGCTTTTACACCTGTTTCAAGCCTCCCGGTTTTTGATAGCGGTATACTATGATCTGCCTGTATAGTGAATTGATTGTTTCTTGCATTACTGTTGTTTAGTAAAAATCTGTTTGATGTTGTATACTCCTGCAGACTGCTTACATGCGATTCACTTTTTCCAAACTCACTAAAGAACTTTAATGAAAACTCCCTGTCTTTATTTTTTTTGAACTTCCTGATATAATCAGAACCAACACTGTATCCCGGGTTATTGGCATTATTCTCTAAATGATAAAGGCTGGAGGTAGAAGGAACATTTGTAAAATCGGTAGTAATGATCTGGTCAAATACATTATTATCCTGCCAGCTATCTACATTGCCATACAAGCTGACAGTGTTGAGTGTATCAATCTCCCAGCTTATTTCTGCATTGCCAAACTGCCAGCCCTGTTCATTACGCCTGTTTCCTGCTAATGTTCTTTTACTAAAGGCCGACGGGTTTACCGGAATGGTGGTAATTACATTGGGCAGCGTAACAGGATCAGTGCCGCCAAAATCATACAACAGGCTTACACCCACATTCCCAAATTTTGCATTGCCATTTACAGACAGATCGTTCAGTTTATCACTGCTTCTTGAAAATGATGAAATGGTTCCATTATAACCAACAATTTTTTTCTTTGTAATGATATTGATAAGGCCACCTACGCCTTCACCATCATATTTTGCAGAAGGATTGGTTATTACTTCTATCTTTTGTATCAATGCGCCGGGGAAAGCCCTTAATGCTTCTTTTACATTGTTGGCAAACATGGAGGTTTCACGGTTATTAAGCAGTACTTTA
>JAZKGV010000290.1:0-6677 GCA_040385725.1 Bacteroidota bacterium
AGTGTTCCAGGGTACAGACAGCCGTGAGTTTTGGCAACGTGCCGAAGACCGTAACAGGGCTACGGCTGAACTCTACAATAAATTAGGGTTGGCAGAGTATGCGGCAATGGAGGCTTTTGTGCGGTGGAAGTTTTAATTTTTTGTTTCGGGTATTTGTTCCTTGTAGCGGCATCGTTGTGTCATGCTGACGTTTTAGTCAGCATCCCGACCGCAGCGTCGGGCTCACTTTATCGTCTACCTAAGGGGAACTTTCGTCCAGCCTGGGTTTTCGCTGTCTTACAACCCTACAATACAAACTAAAATTCATTATAACTTACCCATTATATTAATTCTTAACGGGCCGGAACAATAAATAGCTGCTAAATGAAAAAAATATTCTTACTCTTATTATCTACTGTAATACTGGCAACGCTGTTTGCACAAAAAACACCAGTTTACCACAAAGGCTTTTATTTATCGCTGGGGCTTGGCCCATCATTTGGGGATATCAAAGCGAAAGATGGGGTAAATAATGTTATAAATGTGAGGGGTAGTGTTCTTGCTATGGATATGCAGATAGGAGGCAGCCTGCGGCCAAATCTTCTGGTGCATGGGGCTGTAAGAGTACAGACTGTTATAAGCCCTGTAGTAAATAGTGTAAGATTTCCCGACAGTTATTCTTTTGATGAAAATTTTATTGGCGCAGGAATAACCAAATATACTACGGCCAATTTTTTTGCCACTGCTAATATAGGAGCCGCTTATTATACTTTTTCAATACCGCAAACCAGCTTTCAACCTTCCAGCGTTTCAACCGATCCGGGCTTTTCTTTTAATGTAAAAGTTGGTAAAGAATGGCTGCTTTCAAAAAAATGGGGTTTAGGTGGTGCATTGTATTTCAGCAGCACCCATCTTACAAATAAAGATCCTGGCAGCACAGAAAAATGGAGCAGCAACAGGTTTGGTATTTGTGTGCATGCAACATTTAATAAGATAAGTGTTAATTAGCTATTGGGTAAATGCAGAGTAGCAGGAATTTCTTTTCGAATGGTTTATTTGCATGAACTTTTAAGTAAGATCTTTGGGCTTCACAGTAATGAGGGGCTTTTGCCTGCTTTGTAATTTTGTGTTCTGATAAAGTTGATATAATCAATCTTTCATTAAAATAAAACACAATGAATCCAAACACAGTAGAAAAAAAAGAGGATTTTACTGGAATTGCAGTTAATTCAAACAAAGCATTATGGGAAAAAGGCGACTTTACCCAGCTTGCAGCAACAATGAGGGAAAGTGGTGCGGCACTTGTATCTGCACTCGGAATTAAAAAAGGAATGGATGTTCTTGACCTTGGTTGTGGTGATGGAACCACTGCCATACCGGAAGCAAAACTTGGCGCCAATGTATCAGGTGTTGACATTGCAAGAAACCTGGTAGAAGCTGGCAATGCCCGGGCAAAAAAAGAAGGCCTTAGCAATTGTACATTTACAGAAGGCGATGCTACCGATCTTAATGAATTAAAGGATGAAAGCTTTGATCTTGTGGTAACCATCTTTGGTGCCATGTTTGCACCCAAGCCATTTGATGTGGCAAAAGAAATGGTACGTGTTACCCGTAAAGGTGGAAGGATCGTAATGGGAAACTGGATACCCGGCGATCCAACATTGGTGGCACAGATCTTAAAAACAAGTGCTGCTTATACGCCAGCGCCACCGGAAGGGTTTATCAGCCCGATGTTGTGGGGGGTTGAAGAAAAGGTAATAGAACGTTTTGAAAGTGCAGGCATACCAAAGGAGAATATTTCTTTTGAGAAAGAGACTTTCACATTCAATGCGCCATATTCACCTGTTGAATTTGTAAGCAAGTTTAAAAACTATTATGGCCCAACCATGAATGCATTTGACGCTGCAGAAAAAAATGGTAAGGCTGATGAACTACAAACTGAATTAGAAGCTTTGTTCAACAATCAAAACCAAAGTGGTTCTGTAGATACTGTTTCCATTCCGGCTACATTTTTACGTGTAACAGTTATGTGTTAAGAATTATGTTTTGAATATTATTTTAACCGGGGCAGGATTTGGTTCTGCCCGGTTTATATACACAGGAAACAATCTAGGGATAAAATCATCACTATGATAAAAAATAATTTTAAGTTTCTCACTGCCGCAATGATAAATTGGATCTTTAGTGAAAATAAGGGGAATATCTTTACTGCTTCACTAACAATTTAATATCCGTTTTCCCATGACTCAACAGATATTGGCTGGGGGAATATTTTCAGGTTGTAAAGCCCTAACTCTTCTGAATAGCCAGTAACACATAAAGCTTCGCCTTCATACACGATTGTTGTATCGCTGTTAAGTATAGCAGGTATTTTGTTGGCAACAATTTCAGGATTTAGAAGACAGATAACATCACGTTCCCTGGCTACAGTGCTTATGATCTGTACTTCTGTGAGCAGTTCAATTTTTTTATGCTCAGAGGTAAATTTGATAAGTGCATCAAAGGAAACAGCACCATCATTTCTTTCCAGTTTTAAATCACTGATAAAATTGGCGGTAGGCGTAGTCATAATTTTCATAGTAGCTTGTTTGAGACTACTAAAGTACAGCTTATAAAAGCCAAATACAATAGCTTTCTTTTTAATAGTCTTACACTTTGATCAGGGTGCAGGATTACCTGCATTGAAATTTTTTACAAAAAAATATATGTTTCTGCATTATAAATTTAAAACCTGCTGTTAAAAATTCCACCAGTGGCGAAAAATACTCAGCCGTTATGGGTAGCTTTAAAATAAATATTCTGAAATATGAAAAGGCCAATTCATGTGGGACTATTTGTTTTTTTACTAAGCAGCCTGGCTGGTTGTAACGGCCAGGTAAATACTAACACTCCCACACAAAATCAAACTGATCAAAAAAAAGTTGTTGGTGGTGGATGCGATGGTTGTGAAGTTATGTTCGTAGGTATGCCGGACAATATTTCGCCGGTGGATACAAGTGCCGGCTGGAGAGAAAAAGGGCAGAAACTTTTAGTAAAAGGCAAGTTGTATAAAATTGACGGCAAAACACCTGCCCCTGCTGTTATCATGTATTACTGGCAAACGGACAATAACGGCTATTATTCACCCACACCGGAAATGGATGAAAAGGCAAAGCGGCATGGGCACATACGGGGTTGGGTAAAAACAGATGAAAATGGCAACTATTCAATATACACTATCCGGCCAGCGCCTTATCCGGACGGAAATATTCCTGCACATATCCATACATCCATTAAAGAACCAAACATTGAAAACGAATATTACATCGACGAATTTACTTTTGACGATGATAAACTTTTGAACGATGAACAAAGAAAGGCACTTGAAAATCGTGGCGGCAGTGGAATTTTGAAAGTTCAAATGTCAGGCAGTTTACAATTTGCCGAGCACAATATTATTTTAGGGCTTAACATTCCCAACTACCCGGAATAAATAAAAACAAAAAAACATTAAGTGCCTGAAACAGGCGAAAGCAATTTTATGGAAAGCATTGCTGCGGCCATCAATTTAGTGCTGCAGCGTGTAAACTAAATTATGCAGAGGCCTGCTTTTTACCTGTTTCTTCAACATGTGTAGGCACCGCTACAAGTGGTACCTGTATATGCCTTAACACTTTTTCAGCGATGTTGCCCATTAATAATTTGTCGAGTCCATGGCGTGTGTGAGTGCCCATTACCAGCATGTCTGCTTTTTGGATGCTTAAAAAACTCATGATAGCTTCATCTACTTCTCCATCCAGCACAGATATTTTAATCGTTTCATCACCGAGGTGTTGTTTTACTTCTTCTAAAAAACGTTTTGCTTCATTGTGCATTGATCTGTCTTCTGTTTGCATAAATGTTTCGTCAAAACCTGTAAAGCCCATAATAGGAGAGTAAGCAGAAGCATAGTATGCCGGATTACCAATTACATGCATCAACGTTATTTCTGCCTGTAATGCTTTGGCAAGTTCATACCCTGTTTGTGCTACTTTTTCTGCACCGGGGTCATAATCAAGAGCAATAATTATCTTTTTCATAATTATCTATTTTATATTAACAGTTAATGCACCTTCTACCCCCGTATCTGCAGGATTGCCGGAAATGGCTGCTGCAGCGATCTTTAAAAGAGAGATCATTTTACCATCCTTTGTATCCCAATAGTAAGCATACTGGGGATGTACTTTTATAACCGTAAGGTACGGAGTTTCTTTCCCTTCTTTAAACCATGCTTTTGCAATGGGTACCCAGGCTTCATCTATTGATTTATTGTCAGTAAGAATATCGGCTTCGCCATATACACTCATAAACCTTGAACCTGATGGGTCTGAAAAAACCAATTGAACAAAATCATTATGCTGTATTTCCATATTCTTATCGCTTTCAGCAGAACTCATGAACCAGAATTTTCCATCCTCATCCACTTTGCTTACACTCATAGGCCTTGTGTGAAATGGAGGGCTTTGCAATTTTGTGCAAAACATACAGGTGCCAATGCCTTCGCTTAACTCTTTCATTTTGGCAAATGCCATTTGGTTTTCGAGATTATTAATTTCAGCCATGATATTATTGTTTTATTGTTACTATTAAAGTCAAACAATTACCAAACCAAAGTATTCAACGCAGCTTTCCTCATTGTTAAATTGAAAATCCCACATTGGTGGGGAAAATATAACTCAATTGGTTTTCTGTTTTTTTGTAAAGCACCAGGCCTGTCGCATATTTTTTACTTCCTTTTCTTATCGCTGCCTTGGCTGCGGCAGCTGAAAGTGCCACAAAAAAAACACCCATTTGCTTTTATTTCTTTTCGGCAATAATTAACTTACTGTTTATTGCAATCACTTTTAAAAACCAACCAGCATGAAATTCATTTTTGTTTTATCAGCATTATTGATATTCATATCAACTTCTTATTCTCAACAATCATCTCTCACAAAAGAAGACTACCTGCTGAAAAGCCGGCATAAAAAGACAACAGCTTTTGTTCTTTTAGGTAGCGGTGCAGTATTGATAGGAGCAGGATTTGTTATTGCAAATAGTGCATCAAAAGGCTGGGATGGCTTGGGACAAGGGCTTGCAGGAGTGGCACTTGCTGGTGGCGGAGCTGTATTGGCAATCGTAAGTTTTCCTTTTTTTATGGCTGCAGACAGGAATAAAAAAAGAGCTGCCTTACTATCAATTAAAAGTGAAACAAACAGCTACTACAGCAATGGACATGTTGCCATGCAGTATTACCCGGCGCTTTCTTTTAAAGTAAGATTGTGATACTGAAAAGTGTACACGATGTACAATAAGATCTTTTATTGTACAAAGAGAAAGCCGCTCATTTGAATGGCTTTTTGTGGACTATTTACATTCTGTTCCTAAAAAATTATTTACACTTTGCCATAAACCCAACCCACTGTTTACCGAAACTTCTTTTTTTTGCACAGAACCATCAGGGTTAATAAATGCTGCTACCAGCATGGCGTTCTTATCATAATTCAGATCAGAGAGCTTGTCATTGATCGTTTTATTGATGTTGGCTGCATTGTCATAGAACACCAATGCCAGTTTATCATTACAAAAATATGGATAGTAATGTCCGGCTGTGTTCTCATATGTAAGCATATTGGTTCGCCTTATATACCCAAATACAATTGCACTTTCCCTGAAATTGATCGTCATAATATCCTTAGCAAATCTTATTGCAGCGCCTGATTTATGGGCGGCCCTTGTTTCCAGGATGAGGTATATATTCCCTTCTTCCTGCCCAACTAATTTGCTTCTGAATGAGTAAGGATACATTCCATACTTCTTGGGTTTAAGACTGGCTGCATCCTCATCTTCAAGCCGCTCCATTAGTGGTGCTGGTATATTCGTTACCTGTACCAGTTCAAGGTCAAGTGTTTTTGTATTCAATACAGATTTAAAAACACCTGTAACATTATCAGGATTATTCCTGCAGGTACCAATAAGCAATACCTTGCCTGATGCGTCAGTATAAAAATCTGCTTCATTGATTTCTTCTGTACCTGCCATTGGTTTGCGGTAAGCTGTTTCATTGGCGGCATATCGGCCAAGGATAGCGCCTTCCTTTTCAGAAATTATCATCAGGTATATATAGCCGGTGTTATCAACATGCAGATGACGGAACTGGCTCATGGTCATTTTAAGGTCGGGTACATACTGTTTGCTTTTCCAAACCGGTTCAAAGTTCTCATTGAGTGCCGAGATGTAGAATTCTTTTTTGTCATTATAAATAAACAGGGCATGGTGCTTTTTATCCTGGGATGTTTCAAGCAGTAGTTTTATATTCTCATAGTAACCATTTACTTCCTGGTCAATATTAGTTTGTTCAGCAATTATTTTCTTTTCCTTTATTTCTAAAGTAACAGGGTCTATTTCAAAGGCCACAATATTAGAGATGTATGCTTCTTTGTTGTCCTTGAGGGCTTCTATTGCTATCAGCCAGAATTTACCACCAGATTCTTTTATAGCACTATAGTAAATAGCAAAACCATTGTCATTAGAAAATGCTTTTTGTTTCTTTACAAACTTCATGTCCTTGTCGTATTTTACAACATCGATACTAATGCGGAAGGCGTTGGAATTGAATTTTGCATTATCAAGGCGAAACTTCATCATACCTAAATAACCACCATCCGGTGTTTTTACAAATTTTTCAGGAGAAAAATATG
>JAZKGV010000290.1:6687-7234 GCA_040385725.1 Bacteroidota bacterium
TATGATGTAGTTGTAGGAATAGTGCTGAACTGGCTGAACACAACCATCGATGAAACCATAAAAAGGAAATAACATAAAAGATTTTTCTTCATACAGGTTTTTTGTGCAAGATAGCACAGCGTATTGATTGACTATTTTTTTACACTTTTTAATTTAGCAGACTGCAAAGCGATTAACAATAGTATCAATGTATTATTTTTATAAAAAAGAATATTATGCTGCACAACGCTGTTTCCATCAGGCCATTCATTGGCGCACAAAACTTTGAAATATCCCGTAGCTTTTACAGGGATGTAGGTTTTGAAGAAATTGTATTGTCAAATGATATGTCTGTATTTAAAGTAGGCAAACTGGCTTTTTATTTACAGGATGCATATGTAAAAGACTGGATAGATAATACCATGCTCTTTTTAGAAGTGGAAAATACAGACACCTTTTATAATGAGTTGAAGGCTTTGGATCTCACAACAAAATATGCAGGCGTAAGGTTAACACCTGTCCGCACATTTGATTGGGGTAAGGAATGTTATCTCCATGATCCGTCTGG
>JAZKGV010000291.1:0-5879 GCA_040385725.1 Bacteroidota bacterium
AAACTATCTCCAAATAAAATAGTTAACCAAATCGAAATTGCTATCCAGCAAAAAGAAATTGAAAAGGTTTGCAAATTTTTAAACTGTGATCCAATACCAATTACATACTATTCCTGTGTAAATCCAAAAGAGGTTTTTGAAATTAAAGGCTTTGACTATAACCCAATGATGTATGTTGACAAAGCGGGCGGACTTGCTGACTATAGAAATATAATTTATTCAGGAAATAATTCTGAAATTTATACTCACGAAATTATTCATATATATACAACTACCCTATTCCCAAAGATTGACAAATTCTTTGATGAAGGTTTAGCTACATACTTTGCCGGAAGTGGAAAATTTAATTATGAATGGCATAGAAATAAACTTAGCAAATTTTTAAATGAAAATGAAAACTACAATTTTGTTGAACACACTGACCCCTATGAAAGAAGTTATTATGAACACGAAACTTCAATTCCATATCTGACTTCTGCCTTGATCTTTGAAAGAACAAGGCGTATTTACGGCAAAGACAAATTAATTGAATTGATAAGATCTGAAACAGAACTATGGATAACCTTGGAAAAAGTGGGTTTAACAAAAGAAAACATTAATGAAGAACTACGAAAACAAATAAAACTCCCACTAACATCTGTTTGGTAATACGACGGGTGAAGAGTTTCTATGAAAAGTTCAACGTTGGAAATTCTCTATTGAGCTTTTGTGCTAAAATTCTGTCATATCGCAAAGCCTAAAAAACTAATCTACCTGTCACTTCAACTTTTATAATTTTGCTAAAATGATCAACCAATCGTTATCAATAAGAGAACTCACCACAGCAGACCTCCACCTCTTTGCAGCCTACTGGCTCAATGCTGATGCAGCGTACCTTGCCAGCATGGGCGTTGATATTAATAAACTTCCAACCAAAGAAGATTTTTATAACTACTGGACTTCACAATTTAAATTGCCGGTTGAACAAAGGGCCTCTTACTGCGTTGTGTGGGAAAGAAATAATATTCCTGTTGGTCATTCAAGCACCAGGCCTGTACACTATGGAAAGGATGCATACATGCATATACATTTATGGAAGAGTGAAGAAAGACAAAAGGGAATGGGATCTGAATTTATAAATCTCACAGTGCCGCATTATTTCGATGTATTGAAATTGCAGGACCTGTATTGTGAACCGTATGCTTTGAACCCGGCTCCAAACAGGTTATTGGAAAAAGCAGGATTTGATTGTATTAAAGAATACAATACTACTCCCGGGCCTTCTAATTTTCCGCAAACGGTAAAGCTCTGGCATTTAGGCCGGCAGCAATTTTTACAACTATATAAACACGGACTGTAATAAGACCTTGTTGCAAGCATGCGAAAAAAATTGGCAGCTAATGCTGCCAATTGTATAGAGACATTATCATAAAGATAATCCTACTCTACCCTCTTCTTTTTATTAATGGTTTTCTTCTTTTTATCATCTGCCGGGTCTGGCAAAGCGATAAATTGTCCATCTTTCAATTTTACTTCACTGCCATCTTTTTTCTTTACTGTGCCATCAACTTTTAAAACAGTTCCGGATGGATATACAATATTCTCTGTCATTTTTGTTGTTTCACCGTTTTTTTCAATCACCATTTCGCCATCTTTCATTACAGCCCTGTCAGGTTGTTTTTCTTTTACTTCCGGCTTCTGGCTGGTGGTGGTATCTTGTTTTTGGCTCATAGTGCTATCCTGCGTTCTGTCAACAGGTTCCTGTTTCCATTTTCCCAGGCTTGAATCACCAGGTGTTTTTGGATTAAGCGTTGAACTATCCTGATTCCAGTTAGGTTCCGGCACTTTCTTTGGCGGTACCGGCGGAATAGAATCGAGGTTTTGAGCCATTACGTTTCCTGCTAAAAAAATTACTCCTAATAATGCGATTGTTCTTTTCATAGTTATCTGTTTAATTAATGTTTACAATAAAATTATCACACAAACATCAGATCATCTGTGTGGGTGCAGTAAAACAAAAACCACGCCTTTGCCACATTAGCATATATGGCGTAAAAACAGCGTATTTTTTTTCCTGATGTGGGGAATTTCTTATCTGTTTAATGACAGCTCATGTCATACGATGAGTTACTATGTCAGCTATAAATAGGTGAGCAGGTCAGGTATGTTTGTATTTCTTTAACAACTGATACAGGAAGCCGGTTTATAACCGACGTTTGTATTTTATCTCCCATCATTGTAACTTACCATTTCAAAACTATTCATGCAATGAAACCATTTCTGCTCCTCCTGCCAACAACAGTATTGTTAGCTGTGGTTATTAACAGATCACTGAAACAGGAAACAAAAACTTACCAATCCATACAAGAAACCATTTCAATAAAAAAGAAAAACATCATCCCCTGCAGCCCCAACCTTTCATTGCTCAACCTGGATGATAACCCGATCCCGTTATTAAAAGGCTGGGGCAACTACCGCATGAAAGTGACGGTGAAGAATGACAGCGCCAATATTTACTTTCAGCAGGGCATCAATATGTATTACAGCTTCCACATCATTGAAGCGCAGGCATCATTTGATAAAGCAGTAAAGTTTGATGAAAAATTTGCCATGGGCTGGTGGGGCAAAGCGTTGGCTTACGGGCCTAACATCAATGACCTTGGTTACAGCGCTTCTCCCGAAGCATTGGAGTCAATTAAAAAAGCAGAAACATGGTGTGCACCCTGCAGCAAACTGGAGCAGGGATTAATTGCGGCTATGAGAGCCCGTTATACTGCAGATACCACACAAAGCCGTGAACACCTGAATGAATTGTATGCAGATGCCATGAAAGATGTGTATGTAAAATTTCCTAACAGCGCTGATGCCGCCGCACTGTATGCAGATGCATTGATAGTGCAGCATCCCTGGGACCTGTACGACAGGCATTACCAACCTAAAGCATGGACGCCTGAAATTGTAACGGTACTGGAGAAATTAGTAAAACGTTTTCCTAACAACCCCGGGGCTAATCATTATTATATTCATGCAATAGAAGGATCCACCCATCCTGAAAAAGCATTGCCTGTTGCCAATAAATTAGGCGCCATGATGCCCGGCGTATCTCACCTCGTACACATGCCTTCGCATATTTACATACGCTCCGGCAATTATAATAAGGGCGTGGAAGTAAATAAATCAGCCGTGGATGGTTACTATAAATATTTATCTAAGTATGCGCCGGTGTCAGGCAATACATTTATTTACCTGTTGCACAACCAGCATATGGAATGTGCCTGCGCTATGATGGATGGCCAATATGCCAACTCAATAAAATATGCACAGGAGATGAGTAAAAATCTTGATGCTTCCTTTTTAGATGCCGGCGGTTTCTTTGGTGTGATGGGACAGTATCTTGACATGACTGCTACTTTTACAAAAGTACGTTTTGGCAAATGGGATGATATTTTGAATGAGCCTGTAGTAGCAGAAACAAGGGTGTTCGCCAGCATCATGCAGCATTTTGCAAGAGGTATTGCACTGGCAAGAAAACAACAACCTTTGGCAGCAGAAAAAGAATTGCTTGCCATACAAAATGCTAAATCGAATGACCAGTTAAAAGAAAGCCCACCTGCTTTTAACCCCGGCATTGCAGCAGTAAATGTTGCTGAAAAAATTCTGGAAGGCGCCATTGCAGAAGCAAAAAATGAATTGCCAAAAGCCAAAGGTTTTTACAAAGAAGCCACAGATATTGAAGAAGGCATGTTGTACAATGAGCCACGTGACTGGCAGTTGCCTGCAAGACATTATTTTGGAAATATATTGCTGAAAATGAAACAATACAATGAAGCAGAAAAAATATACCGAAAAGATCTGATGGTGAACCCCAACAATGCATGGTCGTTAACCGGATTATTACAGGCATTGCAAAAACAGGAAAAGAAAACCGAAGCTACAACTGTACAACTGCAATTGAAAAAAGCAACAGCAAGGGCTGATGTAAAGATTGAAAATAGTGTATGGTAATTTTAATAACAGCAGTGACCTAAAACACATACCCTATATTCACATGCGAAGCCTGGTTGTATGTATTGTTGGTGCCGGCGCTATTTATTTTAGTGATAGCAATATCACTACTTAAGCCAAAGAGCCAATTGCCTGAAACGATTACGCTAAACTGGGCATTAAACCCAATTTCAAAACGGTTGATGGAAGCCTTGTCAAAGTCAAGCTTTACGGATGTAGATGTATTGTTACCTCCTGTGTTATAGTTCCATTTTTCCTTTCCGGAAAGCCCATAAGCAATGTATGGGCCGGTACCGATATAACCTTCTACCTTTTTACTCCATTTCATTTTAAGGCTCCCTGGCAAAGTGAGCTGCAGATAATCAATCCGTCTCTTTGAATTTCCTGTACCAATAACATTGCCCAAATTATCAGTAAACAAAACGTTTTTAAACTGAACCCCTTTAGGCAAATAACCCAGCGAAGGCATAAAGACAAATTTGTCGTTTTTATCCAATGGCAATATGCCAAACACAGATGCCTGCAATGTAACCAGCACATCTGTTTTAATGCCCAGCGCATTGTAACCTGAAACCCTGTTAAGGCCGATGCCATCAGCAATGCCCCATCTTTTTTGAGCAGGTGCAGAAAAAAAAGTAATGAGTAAAAAGAGGGCAATGATAAAATGCTTTTTCATATTGATCATTTTAAAAGTTAGTGTGAGCTAAAATACAAATTTTAGCAATAGCAGTTTTTTGCGTTGGTAAAGTTAACAAGTAACCAAAACATTTATGACTGATCTCATGCTGGTCAAATTCAACAATCAATTCCCCTACCTTCGCCGCCATAAATAAAAGAACATGAAACTGGAAGAAGCATTACTAAAAAGAAGCGATAACAAATGCGAACTCTGCAAGTCTGGTGCTGCAATAACAATGTATGAAGTATTGCCGGAGCAGGGCAATGATGAAAATGACCATATCATTATTTGTGATAATTGCCGCAGCCAGGTAGAAAAGAAAGCACCGCTTGACAGCAAACACTGGCAATGCCTTACTGAAAGCATGTGGAGTGAAGTACCGGGTGTACAGGTAGTAGCATGGCGTATGTTGAATAGATTAAGAGACGAAAGCTGGGCAGCAGATAATATAGATATGATGTATTTAGATGATGAAAAACTGGCCTGGGCAAAAGCTACCGGCGACCATGATAATGATGGCAGTGTAGATCTGCACAAAGACTGCAACGGCCAGTTACTGCAAACCGGCGATACAGTGGTATTGACAAAATCATTAGACGTAAAAGGCAGTACACTTAATGCAAAAATGGGAACGGTTGTAAAAAACATCCGTATAGTGGAAGACAATACCGAACAGATTGAAGGAAAAATAGAAGGGCAACTGATTGTGATATTGACGAAGTATGTAAGAAAACAAAATGCTTAGACAAAAAATTACACTGCATTTATAACTACGCAACAGGCAACCAACTTGCATTACTGCAAGTCTTTTACTATCTTAACAGGTAATACTATTATTCACTTAAAAAGATTGTACCATGCCAATTGTAAAAGTAATTGAAGTAATCGCCACTTCTAAAAAGGGGATTGATGATGCCATACGCAACGCCGTTAAAGAAGCATCCAAAACAGTAAGAAATATTGACTCTGTGTATGTGCAGGATATTAAAGCGCATGTAAAAGATGGAGCAATAACCACCTTTGGTTGTGTATGCAAAATATCTTTCCGGCTGGATTAAAATTAGCTTCTAATTTAAACATCCGAAGTTTTTAAAACTTCGGATGTTTTATTTAAATGGCATCGTTTGCGTTTTTCTTTCTCATAAATTGACTATAGATAAACTAAATTGGCATTAAAATTTGCCATCATGAAACGCCGCCAGTTTATCCAATACTC
>JAZKGV010000292.1:0-3261 GCA_040385725.1 Bacteroidota bacterium
ATCAAAACTAAAGCTGCAATTTTAAATCAAAACGATTTTATTGAAGTGTTTGGTGCAAGGGAGCACAACTTAAAGAATATTGACATCAGCATTCCCAAGAACAAACTGGTGGTGTTTACAGGTGTAAGTGGTAGCGGCAAATCGTCGCTGGCGTTTGATACCATTTACAACGAAGGGCAGCGCCGCTACATGGAAAGCTTCAGCGCTTATGCCCGGCAGTTTGTGGGTGATATGGAACGCCCCGATGTGGACAAGATAACCGGCCTTAGCCCGGTGATAAGCATTGAACAAAAGACGACGAATAAAAATCCACGGAGTACTGTTGGTACGGTTACGGAGATATATGATTTCCTGCGGTTGCTGTATGCAAGGGTTGGTGAAGCGTACAGTTACAACACCGGTAAAAAAATGGTGAAGTTCAGCGAAGAAGAAATTGTGCAGAATATTTTTGAAAAGTTCGAAGGAAAGAAAATAACTGTACTGGCACCGTTAGTCCGTGGCCGTAAGGGGCATTACAGGGAACTGTTTGAAGATATCCGTAAAAAGGGATTTGTAAAAGTGCGTATTGATGGAGAGATAAAAGACCTGGTGGCAAAGATGCAGGTGGACCGTTATAAAATTCATGATATAGAAGCGGTGGTTGACAGGCTGGCGGTAACAGATGATATGCAGTTCCGCCTGAGCCAGAGTGTACAGAAAAGTTTGCAGATGGGAAAGGGGTTGATGTTTATAGAACCCCATACAGCCCCTCCGCCTCCGTTAGCTAACGGAGGAACTAAGAAAGACTCTAATAAAGTAAAGAGTCTTTCAAAAGGAAAGGGTGAGAGTACTGCACAAAATGAAGAGCTTTTTGAATCATCAGAGACCGAAGCTCCCCTCCAGGGAACGGGAGGGGCATCGGGGGTTGTTATGTTCAGCAAGCAACTCATGTGCCTCGATACCGGCATCAGTTATGAAGAACCTTCACCGAATGCGTTTTCATTTAATAGTCCGTATGGTGCCTGTCCAACTTGCAAAGGTTTGGGAAGCGTGTACACCATTGATATGGAGAGTGTGATACCAGATGGAAAAAAGAGTGTGAAGGAAGGTGGCATTGCACCGCTGGGTGAAGAACGGGATGCCAGTGTATTTCAACAGGTGACTGCTTTTGCAAGAAAGTATAAAATAAATCTTGATAAGCCGGTAAAAGATATGCCTCAGGAACAAATGGACCTGTTGTTGTTTGGTGATAAAGGCATTAGTCCTACACTGGAAATGGACCTGAGTGATGAAACGGTACCGAATGAATATACCGGAAGTTATGAAGGCATTATTCCGATGCTGAAAAGATGGTTCTCATCAAGTAACAGCACAGATGTATTAAGAGAATGGGTGGAGAAATTCACACAATTAAAAACCTGTGGTACCTGTGCTGGTGCAAGATTGAGAAAAGAAAGCCTTTGGTTTAAAATTGATAACCGCAACATTGCAGAGTTAGGTGAAATGAATTTAGACAACCTGGCTGCATGGTTTGATGGCCTGGAATTGCGGATGAACAATAAACAAAACGCCATTGCTAAAGATGTGTTGAAAGAGATAAGGGAGCGTTTGCAATTTTTATTAGATGTTGGATTGACCTACCTAACAATTAATCGTCCTTCAAAATCATTAAGCGGTGGAGAAAGCCAACGCATACGTTTAGCAACGCAGATAGGAAGCCAGTTGCAGGGCATCACTTATGTGCTGGATGAACCAAGTATTGGTTTGCACCAGAGAGATAATCAAAGATTGATAAGTGCCTTGCAAAACTTACGGGATATTGGTAACAGTGTTCTTGTTGTTGAGCATGATAAGGATATTATGATGGCGAGTGATTATCTCATTGACATTGGGCCAAAAGCAGGCTTTCATGGTGGAGAGATCGTGGCGATGGGTACACCACAGGAAGTATTGGCTTCAAAATCGGAAACAGCAAAATATTTAAGTGGTGAAAAAAGTATTGCTGTTCCAAAAGAAAGAAGAAAGGGCAATGGAAAGTTTATTGAGCTTACGGGTTCGAAAGGGAATAATTTAAAGAATGTGTCAGTGAAATTTCCTTTGGGGAAACTGATCGTTGTAACGGGTGTGAGCGGCAGTGGTAAATCCACCTTGATAAATGAAACGTTATATCCGCTATTGAGTAAGTTTTGTTATAACTCAAAAGCAAATCCGCTTGAATACAAAGCCATAAAAGGTTTGGAACAGATAGATAAAGTGATCGAGATAGATCAAAGCCCGATCGGCAGAACACCAAGAAGTAACCCTGCTACTTACTGTGGTTTTTTTACAGATATCAGAACATTGTTTGCGATGGTGCCCGAAGCAAAGATCCGTGGCTATACGGCAGGGCGTTTTTCTTTTAATGTAAAGAGTGGCAGGTGTGAAGTGTGTGAAGGTGGCGGCATGAGGGTGATCGAGATGAATTTTTTACCGGATGTATATGTGCATTGTGAAAAGTGTAATGGCAAAAGATACAACAGGGAAACTTTGGAGATACGTTACAAAGGAAAATCTATCAGTGATGTGTTGAACATGACGGTGGATGAAGCGGTGGAATTTTTTAATGCGGTTCCTTTTATCTATCGCAAAATAAAGGTTTTACAAGAGGTTGGTTTAGGTTATATCACACTTGGGCAAAGCGCTGTAACATTAAGTGGTGGTGAAGCACAAAGAGTAAAACTTTCAACAGAATTAGGTAAAAAAGATACTGGCAAAACATTTTATATTTTAGATGAACCAACAACAGGTTTGCATTTCCAGGATATACAACACTTACTGGATGTAATTAATAAACTTGTTGATAGAGGCAACTCTGTATTGGTGATCGAACATAACATGGATGTGATAAAAGTGGCGGATCATATTATTGATATTGGGCCTGAAGGTGGTGATGGTGGTGGATTGGTTTTGTATGAGGGTGCGCCTGAGGGGTTGGTAAAGGTTAAAGAAAGCTTTACCGGAATTTATTTGAAGCCGGAGTTGAATTAATTGAAAATGGAAAATTGAAAACGCAATTACTACAATTACACTTCAATTTTTAATAAGTCTATTCTTGTTACTTTTTTTGCGGAAAAAAAGTAACCAAAAAAGCCGCCCGAAAACGATATACAGCCCGTTTTCGGGAACAGCTATGTGGAGCTGTTGCACTACTGTAGCTTCATCATTTGTAATTCTATTCTTAAACTACATGCAGTTCAGGTTATGGCTTATAGTTTTTAACCAATAAGTTTAAAAGAAACTTTT
>JAZKGV010000293.1:0-8294 GCA_040385725.1 Bacteroidota bacterium
ATCGGCGAATATATTTATAGTACCGACCGGATGATGGTGCAGTTAAAACGCAGTGGCAAATTAGATAAACTTGCCGGGCTGGTTGTTGGGGGATTTACTGATGCAAAAGATACAGAACGGCCTTTTGGCAAAACAGTTTACCAGGCAATACATGATGTGGTGAAAGAATACAACTATCCTGTTTGTTTTAATTTTCCTGTAGGACACGCCAAGGAAAACTATGCACTAAAAGTTGGGGTGGAATATGAATTAAAAGTATCTGCAAAAACAGTTTCATTATCAGAGTTGCAATAAACTATCCAGCTTCTGCTTAAACAAAGGATAGCTGTTCAAATTACGGTGTGTTCCTCCTTCAATAGTTACAAATTCATCAGTTGTCTTTAGAACTTCTTTTAATCTTTTTGCATTGCGGTAGGGTATCACTCCATCATCAGTACCATGAAAAATAGTGATGGGATATTTTATGCCCTGCAAATATTCGTTGGCAGGAATTTTATAATTCGCCATTCTTTGATTGGGATATATAGGCGCATAGCAATTGAATAATGATGGTATGCTGTAATAGGGTGTTTCTAAGATCAACCGCTTTGCATTGCCTGCTGCGGCAGTATAAGCAGCGATACCTGTACCCAACGACTTTCCATAAATAATAATACTGTCGGCTTGATATTTTGACAATGCCAGTTTGTAAACCTGTACTGCTTCTTCATACAACAATTTTTCATTCCTTTCTCCCACACTTTTGCCAAAGCCGGGATAATCTTCTATCCATACCTCATACCCATGTTTAGTGAAGTTGTTGACAAACCGTACATAACGGGCAATATTGCCCCTGTTTCCATGAAAGTATAAAACCACGCCTTTTCTTGCAGAATCTTTTGGAAAAAATTTCACCAGGTTTACCGTATCGGTTTCATTCATCGCCAGGTCCATTTCTTCAAAAGGCATATCAAATTTCCAGGGAATGCTCCTGTCAATAGCTGTAGGATGAAACAGGAATTTATCCTGTAAATAAAACAATGTAATTCCAATGACTGAATACAGTAACACGATTACTTTTATCCAACGAAATAATATTTTCTTTTCGCTACTCTTCATAAATTTTAAACCGCTAAAATATCCCTCAAAAAATTATGATACTCAGGAAATGTTGTCAGATTATTATGTCCCCCACCCTGTATCCTTATCAATGTGATTTTTCTTGGGTTTAATGCCTGCAGCTTTTCGCTTTGGCTTATGGGTATTAAAAAGTCTTTGGTACCATGAATAATATAAGTATGACAATTTACCCTTGTTATCCATTTATCTGTACGCAAATGAAAACGCAATACAAAACGAACGGGCAGTATTGGCAAAAAGCGTTGCACTGTTTTTTTAAAGTTAAAATATGGTGCATCTAAAATTAAATAGCGTGGTTTATTATCGCTGGCAATTTTTGCTGCAAAGCCACTACCCAGGCTTCTGCCATAAACAAGAATGTGGTTTTCATGATAGGTTGCGGCCAATGTATCATACACAAACTGCATATCATTCAGCATGGCTTTTTCATTTCGTTTGCCGGTACTTTTACCAAAGCCACGGTAATCCACCAGCACCACATCATAGTTATATCTTGAAAAATCCTTTGCGTATTTTGCCCAGCCTTTTATGCTGCGGCTGTTGCCATGAAAATACAACACAAGGCCATGTGGTTTGGTGCAATAAAAATGAAGGCCATTTATCCGTACGCCTTCTTCCACATCAAAGAACAACTCTTTAAAAGGCACATCATACTGGTATTTAAAATTCTGTTTTAATTTTTCCGGCTTGAAGATAAAACGCTCCTGCAAAAAATAGGCAAGCCCAAGCAAAACAATATAGCCGCCGATTATATAGATGATTGTTGAAGACATGTACGTTTAAGTCGTTGAAAACGTAGCAAGGTTTAATACGTTATCGGTAAATATAATCATTACAATTAAACAGCAAACAGGTTATAAACGATATTAAATGGCTTAAACTTCTGCAGCCATTTTCTTCCACGCCTCTGTGCCGCCAACAAGATTATATAAATTATCAAATGGAAATTTTTCCTGCAGTTTTTGAATGGCAAACTGGCTGCGGATACCTTTGCGGCAATACACAATTACCGGTTTATCTTTTTGTATCTTTTCAAGATGTGATGTGATCTCACCCAGCGGCATTAACTCACCGCCAATATTAAATGCTGAATGTTCATCAGGCTCCCGTACATCAATTAACTGAACATCTTTTTTATCTGTAATGAGTTGCTGCAACTCTTTCGGAGTGATACTTTTCATTATTCAATCTCTTCGTCCTCGTAAATACGTTTCAGGTTGAGCTTGCTTGGCGGTGCCACTACCAGTGGATATTTTTCCACCATCACATTACTTTGCTGCAGGCCAAAACCCCTTTCCTCACTTAAAGAAATTTCTTTTATCCAGAAATGAAGCTGCATAACCAGTTTTTCAAGGAATGGCAACTCATGATCGGTTGATAAATATTTTTCCATTACTACAAACTGGAAATCGCCTACCACATTGTTACGTTGCTGGCTTTCGTAGCGGCTGGTTATATTTACTTCCTTATTGGTCACCAGGTCCTGCACCACTTTTCTAAACATAAGGTTTATACGTGGCGCTATCCGGAAACCAAGCCTGAATTCAACCCGGATAATATCATTCGGAATAATATGCTCCACCACATATTCGCAGGTGTAGGGATCATCTAAAGTATCTACATGCACAAACCAGTATATATCGGCACGTTTTGGTTTACCGCTTAAAATGGAATAAATGATCTTGTGTTCAATTTCCTTTGGATTATTGGCACTTGTGAGATAGACAAGATGGGTGGCATATTTTGTAACCGTTAAGTCATTGCTTAATTCTTCGAGTTTGGGTACATATTCTTCCAGCCGTACAAATTCCACGTACCTGTTCTTTATCTTTCTTGCCCTGTACCACACATACATCACAGAAAACATAAAGAAACCTATCAACACGGTAATAAAGCCACCATGTATAAATTTATCCATGAGTGCTATTATAAATGCCGCTTCAACTATAAAGTAAACAGCAAGGAAAATGTATATAAACAAAGGGCTTACCCTGTGCAGGACCATATAATTGGCAAATAATATGGTGGTTGTTATCATGGTGGCAATGATAGCAAGCCCATAAGCCGCTTCCATTTTTGATGACTCCCTGAAATAAAGCACTATACCCACACAGCCAACAAACAGCATAGTGTTAATAGCAGGTATAAAGATCTGACCTCTTGCTTCGGTAGGATAATTAATTTTAAGCCGGGGCCAAAGATTAAGCCGCATAGCTTCATTGATAAGAGTGAAAGAGCCGCTTACCATTGCCTGGCTGGCAATGATAGCAGCAGTAGTAGCAATAATAACACCCGGCACAATAAACCATTGAGGCATCAGGTCGTAAAACGCATTAATACCTTCTGACTCAAGTACCGTTTTAGTCATTTCTTTACCCGTATGGTGCTTTAAAAGGCTGGCACCCTGCCCAAAATAATTGATGAGCAGACATGTTTTTACAAAAACCCATGATGTTCTTATATTACCCCTGCCGCAATGCCCCAGATCGCTGTATAATGCTTCTGCACCAGTGGTACAAAGAAATACCGCACCCAAAAGCCAAAAACCTTCGTCATAATCAAGCAAAAATTTTACCCCGTAATAAGGATTAAATGCTTTTAAAATTGCAAGATCATCAGTAATGTGAAGAAGGCCCAACACTGCTAACATACCGAACCAAATACCCATCACCGGGCCAAACATTTTACCAATGCTGGCAGTACCAAAACGCTGCATAAAAAAGAATATAGACAATATGCCCAGTACAATATATACAATGGTATTCTGGTTAAGGTTGTGAAATTTTGGCAACTCTTTTAATCCTTCTATTGCAGAAGTTACAGAGATAGGCGGAGTAATGATACCGTCTGACAACAGGGCAGCGCCTCCGATCATGGCCGGTATTACAAGCCATTTTTTACGCCGCCGCACTAATGCAAAAAGGGCGAATATGCCACCCTCTCCACGGTTATCGGCCCGTAATACCATTATCACATATTTTATCGTGGTAATAAGAGTGATGGTCCATATAATAAGGGAAAGGGTACCGATAATAAGCTCTTCGCTGATTATCCTGTCTTTAATGATCGAATTAAAAACATATAATGGCGAGGTACCAATATCTCCATAAATTATTCCAAGGGCTACTATAAGGCCGGCGGCCGTTACTTTATTAACATGCTTTGACACTAGGGAAAATTTGGTGTAAGAAAAATAACAAGGTTACCTGTTTACCGTATAAAAAATAAAGCACAAATGTATAAGTAAAACCAATATTTCAAACAAATGGCATAGTATTTATTGAAGCCTGATAAGAAAACAAGCCGGAATATTTAACGGGGCTTTTTCAAAATAAACCGGGCTTTTAAGCGTTTTACTTTTTAGCGGTTTGCTTTTTGTTTGGCAAAGGGCAAACCTTTAACCTGTTAAAAGCGTTATTTCAATACTCCCTGTCAATATTTTATATGAAAAAGATCCTTTTTGTTTTGGTGGCAGTAATCACATTTGGCAGTGCAGCATATGCACAGGATGTTATTAAAAGGGCGGCCTGCCTTAATGAAATGATAAAGCAACAGGCCGACAGTGTAAAGCAAACCATGGCAAAAGATGGTTTTGTAATAGTAAGGGAAGCCTCAATGGCTATGGAAAGCGAATACGAAATGGCTGTGTTGGTGCCGTTAACCGAAGGCAGTTTTTACCAGTTTGTTTTTATAGGGGATATTACTTCTAAACTATACGAAGTAAGGATGTATGACAGTGAAGAAAAACAAGTGGTGTATCAAAAGAAAATGTGGGGCGACGTGGATGGCAATGTTATCAGCTTTTCTTATATCCCGAAAGCCTCCGAATTTTTCGCCATCAGGCCGGTACAGGTAAATAAAAAGAAAAAAGAATTGTGTGGTTATGTAATGCTGCTGAAAAAGATGAAATAAAAATTTGTTTCTTTTTGCTCATGATTATTATAAAAGAACTCTCCGTTATCGGGGAGTTTTTTGTTTATCTATCTGCCTCCTTTTCTTATTTGGCCAACTTCCGGCAACTGTCTTAATCAAATAGCGTTAGTCATTTTTTTCATCTTCCAACCGCATCATAGCAACTGTTTCACACTACTTATATGGCAAAAAAATTCCCCATTGAGTAATGGGGAATGGAAATATTTTTACCAGTTAAATTATTGCGCCAGTGAAATCCTCACCTGCAGGCCCGCCCTTGTATTAACTGTTGGCGGGCTTGAAGAGATATAAGGCGTTACCCTTCTTTGATCAAAGAACAACTTCACATTTACACGGCTGCTTACAAAGTAATCAATACTTGGGCTGATGGTGACTTCCTTGCTGCCGCTGGTGGGCAATGTGGCATCCTGGTCAAGTCGGTTATTCACTGTTACATTATCCCTTATCCTGAAATCAAGCCGAAAATTAATTTCATTGTCAAGCTTTTTGGCATCTCCACCTCCCAAAAATTTAGGCAGGTATTTAAGAAACCCAAACCTCAACCCTTTTTTGCGGTAGCCTGCACCGATAGACAATTCTGTTGACCTTGTTTCACTCAGCTGGTAATCTATCAGGCTAAGGCTGAGGGTACGTTGTTTGGTGTATTCAACCTTTGCCTGCAACTGGTTGGCAAACATCAGGTCGATACCAAACAATGGTGCAAACTGCTCCTGTATAGTAATGTTTGGTATCAGGAAGTATGGAATGTAGTTCTTTGATGTGGTATCGTAGAACGAAGGGAAACTGTAACGGGAAGTATCCTGGTACAGCAGCGCCGAGTTAAAACCGTTCATGCTAAGGCTGCCGGTGTAGCCATGCGATATGGTTACATTGGTAAAGATCTTATCTAATCCTTTTATCCTGCTCAGGCCGGTATAATCGATCTTCCAGTTAGGCATGGGTAAAAACTTCCTGAAAGGATTGGAAGAAATTTTTGCATTCGACTGGTCGAGCAAACCAACCTTGTTAGGATCTTTTCCTGTATAGGCTGCTACAAATGCCGGTATCAATACTTCAGTTGCATACCTGCCATAACCATAATAATAACCTTCGGCGCTTGGATTAATATTGCCGTTTTCAATGTTATATTTATTTGCAAGACCCAGCCGCTGTGAGATCACTTTCCTGTTTTCCTGGAACTTTACAAATGTTTGAGACAACTGGTTTGGATTAAAGCTGCCAAACATACTTTGAAATGCAATAAAGCTCACATCAAAACTACCACCGGAGTATGGGCTCAAGTGCCCGAATTGGGTCCCTGTTCCACTGGTGTCTTTAAATATCTCACTATAGTTTTTAGTGAATGTTTTGCTCAGGTTAACGGATATGGCCAGGTCCCTTACAGGCTCCAACTGCGCCGTTAAAGTAAGCCGCTGGTTAAAGTTTTGCTGGAAGATACTGTTGAAGAAAGAATCCTTTGAAATAAGGTTCTTACTTGCCGCCTGGTTAAGCCAGCCGGTATCTGGCTGCATTCCAAATACAAAGTCAAGCCCGGGATTCATGCTGTTCCAGTTTTGACCAATATAATTTGTACTGTCCATATAACCGGGCAATCTTGTGTTACCGGTTTCTGAAATGGAAACATTTACCTGTTTAACACTTGTAACAAGCTTACCAAATACCCTTGCCAGCAAACCAAGATCAGGCAATGCATTGGGGTCTTTTATCTTTTTTACTTTTAGCCGCTTTACCTCTTTTACTTTAATGCCATCTCTTGTAACCTTACGAAACACTGTATCTGTTCTTGTTTGTGGTGCAGCTTTTTGGCCTCCTTGTCCCGGTGGCTGGTCGAGTGCACGGAAGAATTTGAATTTGTTATAAAGTTTGGTAAAGTCTAACTGAACAGTTGCTTCCTTGGTTTGTCCATTCTCTAAAATATTACCCAACTCTATCGCCAGCCTTGATGCACCGATCCACCGGTAAGTAGCCTGGTATTTCAGGTTTACCGCCGTCCAGTCAAGCAATGGAAATTTGGCAGTTGGCAAAGTATAAGATGCATTGGCCGTATGGTTATACAATGTATTTCTTCCCCCAGCCACCAGGCGGCGCCAAACAGTATCACGTTTATCTTTTGTATCTAAGCGCCCGAAAGGCTCATCCACCCTTGAGTTATTGGTGGCAGTAAAATCAATATTCAACGAACGGGTAAGGTTCCACCTGAAAATATAATCTCTCTGCAACACCAAAAACTTATCATAGGTTTCCGGTATTTTATATTTATCTGAGCCAATGCTCCTTGGCCTTACTGCTCCAAATTGTCTTTGTATATCTGTACGGAAACTTAACTGTGAAGGTGCATAGTTAAAGTTGAAGTCTTTTACCAGGTCAAACCAATGCGTTTTTCTTTTCTTAAAGAATTTCATCTTTTTAAATGGCTCCAAAAATTTTGGTTGTGGTGCAAAGTTGTAGCCAACCACACCCCTGTGCCTTGTTACTTCATTGTTTTCAATTAACGGGTTGTGTGCTTTGGTATTGAAGTAAGAATAACTGAAATCAAAGTTTTCAATATCATAAATTTTTGGGGTGCCCGTTCCTGTCCGGTTCTTACGCACATTTGTAAAGTTTACCGTAGTAGTGCTGATAAAATCAACTGCTGCATCATTAATAGAATCTTTTTGTGCAGAAGAAGTAGCCGAATTGAGTTTATCCTTTAGCTTGATGTCCATATCAAAAGGATCATACTCAGGCTTGCTCACGGTTTGTGAATAGCTGGCAAATACAGGAATAGAAATAGCTGCTTTTTTAGGCAATAATTTTCCTAATTCCAAATTAGCAGATACATCAAACTGTGTAAGGTTATCACGGAAGCGTTCATTCACCCTTTGCTCCAGTGTACCAAAGCCCGTGGTGTGCATAGAAACAGAACCGGTGATCGTTCCCAGGTCTGCCAATGTAATATCTGCCCTTGCCATGGCAGCATAGCCGCCCTGTTCGTTAATGGAGGTAAGGCGTAGCTCATTCACCCATACTTCGCCGCAGGCTTTGGGTGTCTTCTCGTTTTCAATACCGATCAATATCCCTCTTACTTCGCCAAGGTTAGGATCACCCATAATGGAATAAGTGTGCCCGTTAGATTGCAATTTCCGGTAGGGTGTATTTACCGGCGCCCCGTTTGAGTTACGTTCTGCTTTCAATTTTGGCAGTGTGGTAAGGTCAAGGTCAAGGCTGTTCAATGGATTCCACAAAGAGTCGTTGTATTCATC
>JAZKGV010000294.1:0-11164 GCA_040385725.1 Bacteroidota bacterium
AGATAATGCCTTACTAATTCATTCACCAATGAACCAGATTCCGTTTTATCTTTTTCATTGTACATGCTTTCATATTCGGAAAGCAGGTCTGCCTTGGCCCTTTCCAGTTCAGTTGCAGTGTATCCAAATTTTTTCACCCTCATGCTTTCTCTTACCAGTGCTTCCACAGCATCTTTTATTTGTTTGGTTCCGCATATTGCAAAAGCACTAAAGGCTTCCCAGCCACGTACCCAACCTCCGCCAACATTGGCAGCACCAAATACAAACGGCGGGGTAGAAGAATTTTTTAATTCATCCAAACGCTGTGCAAGCATATTGTTGAAAAGACTTTTAATAATACCATGCCGGTAACCATCACTTGTTGATTGTTCTTTTGCTCTTATACTGTTACCATAGATCTGTATGCTGGTATAGCTGGCTTCCTTATCAGACACCACCATTGCCTTGCTCATTTTTCTTGGTGGTAAATTGGTAATGCCGCCCCTTGGCCTTGCTGGCGTTGGGTTTTTAAACCCACTGAATTTTTCTTTTATCAATCTTTCAACTTCATTCACATCCATATCACCCACTACGATCACTGCTTCATTGTTTGGTCTGTACCAGTCTTTGTGAAAACGTTTTACTACTTCGTACTTAAAGTTTTTTAAAATTTCATCTTTACCGATCGGCAGGCGGTTTGCATACACAGAACCATTTAGTAAGCTCGGCAAATATTTTTTCATCATCCTGTCATCAGCACCTTTGCCAATCCTGCTTTCTTCCAGCACTACACCTCTTTCTTTATCAATTTCTTCTTTATCAAGCAGGGCATCGTGGCTCCAGTCTGCAAGAATGGTAAAGCCCTTATCTACTATATCTTTATCTGTGGTGGATATGGGCAGCATATATACGGTTTCTTCAAAGCTTGTGTATGCATTAAGGTCTGCACCAAATTTTACACCGGCGCTTTGCAGGTAATGCACAATTTCGTTGTGGGGAAAATGCTTGAGGCCATTAAAATTCATATGCTCCATAAAATGTGCAAGGCCCTGTTGATCGTTATCTTCCTGTATAGAGCCGGCATTTACTGCAAGCCTTAATTCCACTTTGTTTTCAGGTTTATTATTTTGCAGTATAAAATACTTTAACCCATTCGCCAATTTGCCTGTTTTTATTTTTGGGTTTAAAGGAATAACATCTGGCTTTTGTTGCCCCTGTGTAAATAACATAAGCATACATGCTATTGCCAGCAGGAATGAAATGCGGAGTTTCATGTGTGTGTTTTTTTGGAGTGAAAAAATTGAATGCCGAATGTAGAGATTATAATTTCACTGACAAAAAGATTGTATTTGTCAAAAAGGGGAGAAGCGATGTTTATCCACAAAGGCACAATCAAGCAGCAGGCTTTGTTTGCTTTGTGGGAGATAATATCTTAAAAAAAGAAAGGCATCAGCTATCCGCCAATGCCTTTAATAAGAAGGGTTAATTTTTATTGAGCAATTATGTTGAAAGATGTAACATTACCCTGTTCGTTTTTAATGGTAGCTACAAGGCTGCCTTTTGGCAGGGATTGGTTGATGGTAATTATTTTAACTGCATCACTTCCGTCGTGATTAAATTGTTTTACTGCTATTGCTTTTCCTTCGCTGTTTACAATGCTGATGCTGTAATTTCCTTTTTGTTGTTTATTCATACCCAACTGTAACGTGTTATTTGCAACAGGGTTTTGCAATAGTTTAATGCTTCCTTTATTTACACCCGCATTGTTAACAGTTTTATTCTTCCTGGCCATTACCGCTATCCTGTCTTTTTCAAATACGATCCTGAACCTGCCCGGTGCGTAAGCAGCAGGGTTATTAATAATGCTGAAGGAATATGTGACACCTGTAGCAAGGCTTAATGGTTTTCTTTCAGCAGTATAACTGTCTTCAAGGTATGCTGCTATAGTAGTATCAAAATTTTCTGTTGTTATTTCTAACTGGTAATTTTTTACCCTCATATTACTGATGTTAAGGAACACAGTATCATTATCTGCAATTGTATTTCTTCTTTCGATTGAATACCTGGTTTGCTCTTTTGCTATCGAAATATTTTCTGACAATGTGTTGGGAAGCTTTGTTGCATCATAACTGTCTGCACTGCTACTATACTTGTTATCAAATGCTGTCATCGTTCCATCCACCACAGGGGTACTGCCATCTGCATTTACTGAATGAAGGTTGATATGCAATTTGCCTGTTGTGCCAAAAGACGATATTGGCCTGAATACATTGCCATTGTTGCAATTACATTTGTTACTTTCTGCTATTGTAATTGTACCTGCACCAGTTGCATCTACATAAAAACCTGCAAATGATTGTGCATATTCTGAAAGTGAACTGGAGGGAGCAGGCGAGTAATCATATCCTGCACCATTATAGCTTGCTGTAACAAAACCACCAACATTATTGCCGCCACCTAATTTAGGATCCCAAAAAACAAAGTTCCTGTTAATAGTGCTGCTGTTATTTACTGCCACAGCATCTAAGTTTATTACAGACGGGAATGGGTTACCTGTTAATTGCCATCCGCTTCCGGCAACGGAGAGAGACTGGTTACCCTGCTTTATGTTCGCTGTCAGGCGTAATACAGTATTATCTGGTGTTGCACTAGCACCCTGGCCAAGATCGTTTGCCCTGGAGCCTCTTACAAAAACAAAGTAAGGAAGTTGGGTATTGATAGGCGTATTAGTAGAAGCAATAGCCTGCCAGGCACCACCAACCCATTCTTTTACCGAAGGGTTATTACTTGGATTTTGATCAAACCCATCGGCAATAGCACCGCCGGTAATATGTGTACCATAGCCCGGATTAGAATTTAAAGAAGCATTACCACCTGCACCTTCCTGCAAAGCAGTATTGAGATCAGGTATTGCAGCACTGGTAACCGGGAAGTTGATAAGCCTCCAGGCTCTTCTTGCAGGTACCTGGCGTTCAAGTGTTACTTTACCAGATATATAACCACCGGCCGCAGGGCCTGCTGCAATATTGGCCGTGGATGATACAGAACTTTTTATAGTAAGGTTATTGTTTGTTGTTAATACACCTGCTGTTGGGGTGTACCTGCCTGTTATATTCACCATGTTGCCTGCTCCGCCTGCAATAAAGGCTCCCGTACTGTTATTTAGCGCAAGGTTGCTGTAATTGCCAATGCCCCTTATTGGCTGTGTTGCTGTACCATTTAATGTAATGCTTCCACTACCAATAACATCGCCATTATTTGTAAGGCTGTCTTTTATGTTTAAACTGTTGCCCACAGCTATATCTACCTCTGCCCCTGCCTGTATGGTAATTGATTTTATGCTTTGATTGCTGCTGATCAATGGTTGGTTGGTAACATTTGGTATGATAGCTGAATGGATAATTGTAGGGACACCATCATCCCAGTTAGCTGCATTTGTCCAGGTTGTGTTCATAGCACCGGTCCATACAGTTAATGGGTTATAAACAAAGCCAGTTCTGCTTCCGGTGCCACAGTCATTGGTTACCGCTACTGACCCGGAAGCGCCTCCGCCAACTACAGCAGTAATTTGAGTAGATGAATTTACAGTAAAGGATAGGGCAGCAGTACCACCAAATGTTACAGATGAAATATTGTTATTAAAATCTGTACCTGTTATAACCACCGTTGTTCCAGATTCGCCAACAGTTGGAGAAAAAGTACTGATAGTTGGAGTATTATAAATAGTGGCTGTTACGGCAGTTCTTGTTGTTGATACATACCCCCTGGTATTTCTTGCTTCAGCGTAATAAGTGGTTGTGGAAGAAATGACAGGCGTATTAAATGTAGTGGTATTTGTTGCCAATGCAGTGCCACCCGTTGGGTTTGCATACCAATCCACATACTCACCATTAACGGGTGTGGCAGTAATAACAGCGCTGCCTGTTCCGCATCTTGAACTGTCCCTGCCTACAGGTGGTTGTGGCCTGCCATAAAAACCAAGCGTAAACCTGCTGAACGAATTAAAGGCCGATGGGGTAGAGGTACACGTTACTTTGCCAATAGTGTTGGTGGCGCCGGTGGCACCAATATCAATCCATGAGGTAAGTGCGTTATAAGTATTTTTTACAATGGTTACATCTATCGGGTTTGGTGCCCTGTCGTTAAGCCCATAATACAAAGATACAACAGGCAAAGGGCTTGTTACCAAATCAGTTGTTGGTGCAGCAGCGCCAGAGCTTGTAACAGTTCTTGTAATATCCCACCACCTGTATAATGAAACCCCTGTAACAGAAGTTGGATAAGCCCAGCCTAATGCATTGGCGCTTCCCTGCACACTCTCGGCTGTATAGCTGTAAGATGTGCTGCTGGTATGTTGTATAGTTAAGTCTATCGGCCTTGCTTCTGTATTTTTCCCTATAGGGAAATGAAGTGAAACAGGTGAGCTTGTTGATACATCAATCCTGATGGGGCCGTCAATATAGCTGGTGGATGCTGCAGTAGTAGCTGTAACAGTGCATGTTTCGTCCTGCAGGATAAGCATGCCCGTTGAGAGAGTCCCGATCTTGCCGGAACTAAGTGTAAGATTGCCGCCTGCAGGCATATACCAGTGGCTGTGCAATCCAAAAGTATTGGATGCTTTGTTTATAGTGAGTCTTTTTATGCTTGACGGTTTTGTACTGTTGTTAATAAAGAAATTATTTGTATTGCCGTCAAGTGTAACTCTTCCGTTTGCGGACGAGGCAAAAATCACTGTATCAGAGCCAGGTAAGATCACAATATTGCCTGCATAAGTACAATTGCTGTTATAAGCGGGGTATAATGTTCCTGCTGAATTCATCCTGTAATAAACATCACCATTATAATCATCTGCCGCTGTGGTTGCAAAATACCAGTCGGATGGTGTGTAATTGGTAAAGTAAGTTGATGTGCCGGCGGCAAATGTATTTCCACCTGTACAGTTTTCTACGCCGGAAGAATTGCTTAAAGCGAAAATGTTACTGTTGCCATTAAATATGTTATAGGCAAGGTCTAAAGTAGCTCCTGTAAATGTAACGGGGCCATTCCATGTGCAGGGACTGATTATGCTGCCTACAATGATTTTATTACCTGTGGTGTTTGTGTTTGAAAGTGTTTGCACCAGCGAACCTGTTTGAGTGATATTATACAGGTAAATAGATGTGCTGCCATAAAGATAGCCGTTAGTTAACTGTGCTGTGCCGGTGAGTGATATGGAAGAACCACTTACATTTTTACCAATGTAAATACTGCCTGTTGAGCCTGAAGCAGAGTTCAGTTTTATTATCTTATTAAAAATTACTGCTGCTGGCAACAGGCTTGATCCTTCTGCAAACGTAATATTGCCTGCACCTGTTAACAATACATCAACCTGCTTATTAAAATGAGTGGAGCTACTGGTGCCATTGGCAGCGCCACTGTTGTTGCCAATCAAAATGTTGCCGGCACTTCTCACATTAAAGGTTACATCATCTCCGTAGTAATTGCCTGTAGTGTTGGCACCCAAAATTAATTTTGAAGCCGCACTAGTTGAGAATGTATGAAAGGCGGCTTTAGCAAAAAAGGAATCAGGTTGTGCACCATTGCCTGTGCCAAACCACCAGTTGCCTGCCGGGGCATTGGCAATAAAAGTTACTGTGTTATAAAATTTATTTCCACCTTTTGAAGCCACATCATCAAATGAATGGCGCTTGGTAAAGCTGCCGGTGCCGTACAAAGTAAGGTTCTCCAGGTTTATACGGCCTGTATTTACAGAAAGTGTAACAGGGATGCTGCTATTGCCAACTTTTGTACCCGTAAAGTTTACAAAGGTGGAATCGTATGAGTCAACAATAGAAATTGCTGAACCTGCAACAGAGCTGATGATGCTGCCCCCCGATAAAGTACAATCGGTAAAAACACCTAGCCTGTTATTGGATGCAATCTCTAATCTTTTGCCCATTAGATCTAAAGTGCCGCTTATATGAGTATAAGCCTGGGTTACGCCGCAATTTTTAGTAAACTTAATATCAGCACCTGTATTTGCCGCTGTATTATTGATAATAAGGTTATAAAATGTTTCCCGTGATAATGGGGTGGAAAGCACCTGCACTCCGGCAGAGCCATTAAGCGTAACAGTGCCACTTCTTTCTACAAATGGATTGCTGCTGGTGCTTGTTACCGTCCAGTTGCCTGCAAGTGCAATGCTGTAATTGCCACTATTGCTGGCATCTAACTGTGCAGTGCCTGTAATGATCAAATCGCCTGTGAGTATAATATTGCCGCCAAGGTATTTGTATCCTGCGCCAGAGCATTTTAATGTATGATAGCTTAGTGGTAGCACAATTTGCCCACCTGTACCACTGTACTCAACAGTACCTGTTGATGAAGTAAATTGTGCATTTGAAATAGTGCTGCTGTTATTTGCCACCTGCAACAGGCCTGCACCAGAAAATATAAGTTTATTCCTTGCTATATTATTTGCCATAACAAAACCACCAGTGCAGGTAAGCTTGCCTGTGTTGATGTGTACAATGCAACGCTGAATGTCGTTAAGCGAATTGGAAGTTATTAAAGAAGCACAGGAAACAATGCCATCAGTTACGTCAAGCGTATTATCAACAGTGCCTGATAAGGGGGCTGTGATCGTGATATTAGCTGACACTATTAATGAAATACCGGCATTAATGGTGAGTGTGCTGTTTTGGTTGAGTACACCGTTGCCAATGATAACAGATGCACAGGCTGCGTTGGCCGTAATTGTTACTATGTGGCCATTTGCAATAGTAACTACATCGCCAGCCACGGGGCTTACGCCACCTACCCATGTAGAAGGATTGTTCCAGTCGCCGGAGTTGCCGGATACAATTGGCGCTGCATACATATTCCCGGTAAATGCCAGGAGAATGATGCAAAGAACTTTCAATCGTTTCATAGAATCGTTTGGATTTGATTATTCAATTAACAACACCTCCTTTATTGTGTAAAGGCTGTTGTTTTTTCTTTTGTTTTTGGATGTGCACCTGGGTACTTAGTAACTGAAGGATTGCTGGTTTCAGTTGTAAGATAAGCAGGGCTAAATACGGCAAACCTTACGATGATGCCGTGTTTATCCATTTGTAAACGGAAAAAGAGGGTGTTTAGTATCGTATTTTTTTATCACAAAGGTTTTTGATTTGTTAACGTGAAAAAGCTGCGTAGGGTAGTACAGTAGCGGATTTGGCTTAATATTCTAAAATACAGATAGTTGTCATTATTAACAGCCCAGCCAGCCTTTCTCAACCATTTTTTTTAATGGAGTAAAAATAAGCACAGGTTTTTCCTGTGCTTATGAGTCATTATTTGAATATGGTTACTCTTTGGGGAATTTTTCGCTGTTTTTAACCTCCTCAATCTGGTGCATGTGGCGGTTGCTGTGGGCACCGATAAATAATATCATCTGGTAGCAATCGTAACTACCAAAAGGCAATGCGGCCACATGGTTTCTCAGATCTTCTTTAGTGGTATTTACATATTCGATAAGTTTGGCCCTGTTTTCCTCAAATGATTTTAAAGCCTCTTCTGTAGTTTTAAAAGTTATGTTCTGTGGCTCAAATTGCGGAAATGTTTTTATCTTATTGGTGCGGTCTTCTATATTCTTCATTACCTCTGCATCTGTCCACTTTATATCTGCTCTTTTTTCAGGGTTAGCAGCCTGCTTAATGTATCCTTCTGTCATTTGCCATAAAGCTGCTTCCGTTGCTGCAATATGTTTTATACAGTCTTCAACACCCCATTTATCTTCTGCTGGTTTAAATTTTAATTGTGCATCGCTAAGCCCGTGTAAAGATTTTATTACGCCTTCTTCGGTTTCTTTTAAAAATTTAGCAGCATCATCCCTTTCTTTTTGTGAGATCGTATTATCAAGAGAAGTAAATGACAATGCTACAATTGCACCCATGCAAAGCAGTATTTTTTTCATAATGCAAACTTTTTTTGATGAAATGGTAAAGTAGAAAAAATATTTGGGAACTGCAATAATTGGGGAAAACGCTTTGCCGGTTTGTTACTTCAGCAACTCATCCATATTCCTGTCGTTATCAATTTTGCCCCTTGCTTCCAGCATACGCATATCTTTGGCATCCTGTAAAAATTCGCTGGCAAAAATGAAACTATTAAGACGTTCACTTTTGCTGAAAATGATCTCCTTGTTATTGCCGGTCCACTCATTTTCTCCCTGGTACATATACAGGATATTTTCACCAATTTCCATTACGCTGTTCATGTCGTGGGTATTGATAACAGTGGTCATGTTGAACTCTTTGGTAATATCGTAAATGAGCTTGTCAATTACCATACTGGTTTGTGGATCGAGGCCGCTGTTTGGTTCATCGCAAAAAAGATATTTTGGGTTCAATACAATTGCCCTTGCAATACCCACTCTCTTCTTCATACCGCCGCTTATTTCAGCCGGGTATTTTTTATGAGCATCCACCAACTGAACCCGTGCAAGCACTTCATCCACCCGTTTCTTTTTTTCACCTATCGTCATTTTCGAGAACATATCCAGTGGAAAGACCACATTTTCTTCTACGGTCATACTATCGAATAACGCAGAGCCCTGGAACAGCATACCGATCTGCTGGCGCAGCAATTTTCTTTCTTCCTCCGTCATTTCAGTAAAACTCACGCCATCATAAATAATTTCTCCACTATTTGGTTCTATCAGGCCTACCAAACATTTTTGTAAAACCGTTTTGCCGCTGCCACTGGTGCCAATAATAAGATTGCACTTGCCGGTTTCCATTTTATGACTTACATCATTCAGTACTACCTTATCACCGAATTGTTTAGAGAGGTTTTTAAATTCTATCATTAGGAGGTAAATGGTTAATAGTTAATAGGTAAACAGATAGAAATGGACATCATACTAATCATATCAATCATGAAAAATCTGCGATAAAAAATCATATTCAATCCTTATTTACATAGCCGGGTTCAATAATAATTGCGACAATACATAATCTGCACACAACAACATGATACAACTAACCACCACACTTTTTGTACTGCTCCTGCCAATTTCCAGGGCGCCGCCTTTTACATAATATCCATAATAAGCCGGTATGCTGCTGATGATAAAAGCAAACGTGTATGATTTTATCAATGCAAAAAATACATTATACGGAACAAAAGCATTCAGCAGTCCTTTATCAAATTCTGCCGTTGATAAAATGCCTGACGCTGTACCAGCCAACCTGCCGCCCCAAATACCTAATACCATAGAAATAATCACCAGCATTGGTATTGTTACCAATGAAGCCACTATTTTAGGCATTACGAGGTATGCTTTTGTATTGATGCCCATTATCTCTAATGCATCTATCTGTTCACTCACCCTCATGTTGCCAAGTTCACTTGCGATCTTACTGCCTATTACGCCTGCCAGCACAATACATACAAGTGTGGGGGCAAATTCAAGTATCACCGTATCCCTTACAATTTGTGCAATGGTTTCTTTGGGTATCACAGGGCTTATCATTTGATAAGCTGTCTGCACCGCACTTACAGCACCAATAAAAAATGAGATGATAGAAACAATACCAAGCGAACCGATACCAATGTCATTGCACTGGTGCATAAACTCCTTCCAGTACATTTTGTAGTTCTCTGGTTTGCTGAACATGCCTTTCAGCATAAGCAGGTAACGGCCAAAGTGAGTGAAAACTGTCATGCGACAAAAATATCGAAAAAGGGGTAGTTAAAACGGTAATTAATTATGCAACGCTTTCTTTTTTTGGAGAAAACTTAAATAGAGGCTACGCATATCATTAATAAGGCGCTGTTTTGAATAACGTTTTACCACGTTTTCATAGCCGCTCTTCCCCATACGTGCCCTTAACTGTTCATCTTCTATAAGTTTAACTACAAAACCTGCAAATAAATTTACATCTCCCACTTCGGTAATAAAGCCTGTTTCGCCATGAATAACGATGTCTTCAACACCGCCCACATTGGTGGATACAACAGGAACATAAGCCGATTGTGCTTCGATAAGCGACACCGGTGTGCCTTCGTTATGAGAAGTAAGTACTACTATATCAAGTCCGGCAAGCGCCTGGTCAATTTCTGTTTCCCAGGAGGTAACGGTTACATCGGTTTTTTCTTTAGGGTTGGTGATAAAGTAAGAATAAGTAAGGCCGAGTTTCTGCGTTTTTTCTTCGATCATTGGCCTCGATTCACCATCGCCAATTATTGCAAAACGGATATTCTTATTTGTTTTTGATTTTACAATGGCTGCTACCTCTAAAAACATTTCATGGTTCTTAATAGGAACCAGGCGGCCAATAATGCCCACAATGATCTCATTACTCTCAAACCCATATTTATTGCGGAAGATGATCTTCTTTTTATCCTGGTCAACAGAATATTTATCAAGATTAAAACCTAACGGCACCGTAAACACTTTTTCAGGTGGCGCTATTTTATACACCTGGGTCAATTCATATTTTTGTGAATCGCTGATGGCAATAATAGCATCGGTACGCCTTGCAAAAAAACGCTCCATCCGTACAATAAATTTCGACATGAAGGGATTGAAATACGAATGGAAAACATGGCCATGAAAAGTGTGTACCACTAATGGTACATTGCATGATCTTGCTGCCAGCCTGCCCACAGCGCCTGATTTGGATGCATGGGTATGAACAATATCAGGTTTATACTCCTGTATGATCTTTTTTATCTTGAAATAGGCAACTATATCATAAAAAGGAAGGATGCTCCTCCGCATTTCTTTTATTTCAACGGGTACCAGTCCCAATTGGTCTGCAATAAAAGTAGCGTCTTTTTCTGCCGGGTCTTTTTTTCCAACCAGCAGCTTTGTTTCAAACTCCGGTGAAAGATATGCAGTAAGCAGGGTTACGTTATGTGAAGGCCCTCCAACAATTAACCGGTTATGGATCCGCAGAATTTTGTACATATTGATTGGGTAAATATAGGAAAACTGGATAAATGGCTGCACTGTTACATTGTTTAATTGTTGGGTGGAGAGGGATTTTGTGTAATTTGCCGCACTCAATAATAAGAGAATCCCTGATTGTAAAACGTATATGAAAAAAACATTTGAAAACGCCGCCGCCGCCGTAGCTGATATTAAAGATGGCGCAGTGATCATGCTGGGTGGTTTTGGCCTTTGCGGTATTCCCGAAAATTGTATTGCAGCTTTGGT
>JAZKGV010000295.1:0-11738 GCA_040385725.1 Bacteroidota bacterium
AAGGGTACAGAATACTTTCCTGGGACAAATGCAGACTGTAACCACCTGTCCTACCTGTAATGGGGAAGGCACTACTGTGGTGAATAAATGTACTGCCTGCAAAGGTGATGGCCGTGTATATGGCGAAGAAACAGTGACAATTGATATACCAGCAGGTGTGCAGGAAGGAATGCAGCTAAGCCTGAATGGAAAAGGCAATGCAGGTGAACGTGGTGGTGCCAATGGTGACCTGATCGTGTTGATAGAAGAAGAAGCACATGCAGAATTACACAGGGATGGATTGAATGTAGCTTTTGACCTGCATATCTCTTTTCCTGAAGCTGTGTTTGGAACACAGGTAGAAGTGCCAACGATTGATGGTAAAGCAAAAATTAAAATTCCACCAGGCACACAAAGTGGTAAAATATTCCGGTTAAAGGGCAAGGGCTTTCCGAGTGTGAACAGTTATGAAAAAGGTGATCAGTTAATACAGGTAAATGTGTGGACCCCTCAACATATAAGCAGTGAAGAAAAAGCGATGCTGGAGAAAATGCAACAAAGCCCGAATTTTCAACCCAAGCCAGAGAAGAATGAAAAATCATTCTTTGATAAAGTAAGGGATGTGTTTAGTTGATTCGTTATTGGTTAATCGTTAATCATTATAAGAAATTTTATAAATCAAAAGGCGTGCTATTTCAAAGCACGCCTTTTTAATTTTTCGTTGCATAAATATTATTCATCATCGGCATCTTTTCCTTTTTTCTTCTTTTTCTGTTTTGACTTATCATACAATTTTCTTGCATTGGCCAGCAGTAAAATAAATTCTTTTTGCAAATAATCATTAGGATTATAAGAACTTAAAGCCAGGCTTTCCAGCTTATCCCAATCAGAAACTTTTGAAGGCAGGTATTTGCTTTGCCGGAGCTTCATTCCAAACATGGATACTGTTGCGCCAAACTGCAGTTCTTTGTTGATGGCAATAAATGGTTTTGTAGTGCCATTACATTTGTATAGCAAATGCTTTTCTGTAGTAGTGTTTGATGGCGTATACCGCAGATCCACTTCTGCAATGTGTGAGGTGGCGGCGGAGATATTAAAAAGGCTGTCGTTGGCAATGGCAGGAGTATATTCAAAAATTGCCATCACACTGTTGCCGCTGCCTATTTCGCCACCTTCGAGTGTGCCGCTGCTGTCCGCTATTGCATCACGTTTATTATCAAACCCAATAAGCCTGTAATCTTTTACCAATGCTGAATTGAAATGCACATTTAAAAACACATCATCTGCCACTGCATAAAAAGTTTGTGTTACTTCTTTCACCAATACTTTTTCAGCTTCCTTTATATCATCGAGATAAGCGTAGTTGCCATTACCCCGTTTAGCCAATGTTTCTAATTTAGAATCTTTAAAATTACCCATGCCTACACCAAGACAAGTTAAATAAACACCACTTTGCCTTTGCTTGGTGATCAGGTCTTCCAGTGCCTCTTCACTTGTTTCACCCACATTAAAATCACCATCAGTTGCCAGTATCACCCGGTTGTTGCCATTCTTTATAAATGATCTTTTTGCAACCATATAGGCAAGCCGGATGGCAGATTCACCAGGTGTATCACCACTGGCTGTTAACTCTTCTATTGATTGAATAATTTTTTGTTTTTCAGCACCGCTTGTTGGTTGCATCCATACCGCTACTGCACCACCATAAATAACAATGGAAACGGTGTCGGTTGGCCGCAAATTTTTAACCAGCATTTGAAAAGCTGCTTTTACCAATGGCAACCTGTTGGGCATATCCATGCTGCCCGATGCATCTATTAAAAAAACGAGGTTGCTTGGTGGTACTTTTTCAAGGTCAAGTTTACGGGCATTGATGTTTAGGTACAACAATCTTTTTTTATCATCCCATGGGCTGGCCGATTGTTCAGACTCTATTCTGAAAAATTCATTTTTTTCAGGCTCCTTATAATTCAGGTTAAAATAATTCAGCAATTCCTCTATCCTCACTGCATCAGGCGGCACTACGCTGCCCTGTGCTACAAAGCGGCGGATATTACTATAAGAGGCTTTATTGATATTTAATGAAAAACCTGTGTTGGGAAAACGTTCAGCATTTACTTCTTCATTTTCAATCAATGAAAAATAAGATTCATCACTTACAAACCAGGAATATTTTGAACTGAATTTATTGTCTTTGGTGATGGATATAAGCTTGGGCCTGTTCTTACTGGAGTTTGATGACAATTGTTTCATCGTTACTTCCAGGTATTTATCGGAACTGATCGCTACGGTTATTGTTTCATAACCGTCAATGCTCAAGGTGAGGGAATCCTTTTTTTCACTACCCGAAATACCAAACCCACCACCCACACCTGAACGATACAATAATTTATCTGAATGAAGACGGATGTTTACATTCTGAAGGAATTCACTCTTCTCATTCTTTATTTCGCCACGCAGGTAATATTGCCCATTGGCAGTTGTGATAAAAAATGAAATAAGGATATAAATAAACAGTCGCTTCAAAGGCAAATATTAATCTAATTTTAAATACTAATCTGGTAGAACGCAAAATTGCATATTCTATTGCCCACTAATCCTCTACTAACTGGTAAATTTCTGCCAAATTTCTGCCAAGTCCGTCGTAGTCAAGCCCAAAGCCAAGCAAAAATTTATTAGGAACACTAAAGCCGATATAATTAAGATCCAGCGGATGTTCCAGTGCTTCCGGCTTATGAAGCAATGCTGCAATCTTTAAAGATGCAGGTTGCTGGTTGTATAGCTGCGGTAAAAATTTGGTAAGCGTATTACCGGTGTCAACAATATCTTCAATGATAACCACATGCCTTCCTTCAAGCGGCTCATCAAGCCCAATAGAGGTAATAACATTACCGGTTGACTTGGTTCCTTTGTATGATGCCAGTTTGATAAAGCATATCTCGGCTTCGCCTGTTATTGATTTAAACAGGTCGGAAGCAAACATGAACGAGCCATTAAGTATGGCTATAAAAATTGGCTTTTTACCTGCATAATCTTTACTGATGTCTGCTGCCATTTCCTTTATACGGACGTCAATTTGTTCTGCCGTAATAAATGGAATAAATTTTTTGTCAATTACCTGGATGGGTTCCATTGAAGTTGGGGTTACCGTGAACGTTATATTTATTTTGAAACAATTAACTGTTGGCCGATGCTCAGGCTATCTGATGTAAGGTTGTTCCAGTCCTTTAATTGCTGTACCGTTACACCATATTTTTTTGAAATGCCATACAAACCTTCTTTCGCTTGTACTTCATGATACTTTACGCTTGATAATGTTGCTTCTTCCCCATCCTTTCTTGACACTTCCACCGAAGCAATTTTCATTACAGGCTGAAGATAAATTTCTGTTCCCTCTTTTATCACAGTATTTTTTGTAAGGCCATTATAACTTACCAGGGTTTCTAATTGCACGCCATTTTGCTGCGATACATCCAGCAAGGTTTCACCTTTTTTGGATACATAAATACCTGTATTGCCCTGCATTGCTTTCTTTTGTAAAAAAATGGGTTGGTCTTTAGCAAGCAATCCATCTTCAGAAAAATCATTGTACTCAAGCAATTTTGCCAACGCAATGTCCTGTCTTGTTGCTATCGCCAATAATGAAGTTCCCTTTTTGGCCATCACACATTTTACCTGGTTAATGTATCCTATCCTGTCAAAGTCGGAGCCGGCAGCAGGCACAATATCTTTATTACTTACATTTTTTGCTATAGATGAATTTTCTTCTTCTTCAGTATAAACAAACGGCACTTCCTTATCATCTTCAAACTGGCTCTTGTCATACTTAGGCATATCATTAATTGCCAGCAGGCTGTATTGCTGTAAATTATACTTCTCTATTGTCTGGATCAAAATAACAGGGTATTTAGGATTGGTGGCATAGCCTGCTTTTTTTAATCCATGCGCCCATTTTTTATAATCTGCAGGATCTAATTGAAAGAGAGAAGCATAGCGTTCGTTGCCACGCAAATAATTGCTGTGGTCACGGTAAGATTCATCAGCATTTTTGTAGGTTCTGAAACATTCGCCGGGGGCATCGTCATCATGGCTTACACCACCACCGGTCCATGAGCTTTTGCACTTGATACCAAAATGGTTGTTTGATTTTTTTACCAATACACTGTTACCGTTTTCTGTTTCATGAAGGCCTTGTGCCAATGTAATGGAGGCGGGCACGCCCATTCTTTTCATTTCCCTTACAGCAACATCTTTGTATTTTTCAATGTATTGCTCGGGTGTTAAGTTTTGTGCGGTAACATTGCAGAAAGCAACAAGTACTGCAGCACACATTAATAATTTTCTGATCATCGTTTTTCGTTAGTATAGATTATAAAGATATCCGGATAACTTTTCTGGAACGTAATAAATCAATCTTATTGCTACATTGTTGAATTGCTGAATTGTTGATAAACTCCTGCAACTAAATACGGCCTTCAACAATTTAACCATCAAACAATTTAACCATCCACTTCAAAAACTTCTTACTTCTTCCTTATCAACATCAGCCCATCCCTCACTGTCAGCATCACCTGTTCCACCCTGTTATCGTTTTTTACATGCTCATTAAAAGCATGTATGGCTTTTGCGTTTTTACCACTTATCTCCTCCTCCAGCACCTGCCCGTGAAACAGCACATTATCTGCTATCACCAATCCATTTTTTCTTACCTGCGGCAAAATTAACCCGTAATAGTCAATATATCCTGTTTTATCTGCATCAATAAATACAATATCCCAGGTTTCGTTCAATGTGGGAATAATGTCTTTTGCATTGCCAATAAGCGTATGTATCTGTTCCTTGTATTTACTTTCCGCAAAATAATTGTTGGCTATTGCCGCATCTTCTGCTCTCAGTTCAAGTGTATATAATTTTCCACCTGGTTGTAGCCCTTGTGCTAAACATAAGGCGCTATAACCTGTAAAAGTGCCCACTTCCAAAATCCGTTTTGGCTGTAGTAATTGGCTTATCATCGATAGTAATTGCCCCTGCACTTTTCCGCTAAGCATGTGCGGCTGTGCATGGTGCTTAGTGGTGTACTCATTTATTTTTTGCAACAAGCCGTCTTCATCAGTACAAAAACCGTCTGCGTATTGCCCGGCCAGTATATTTACAAGTTCCATTTGCAATCATATTATATAAAAATAATGCCATCCCCAACAAATTGGCGATGGCACTTACTAACAAAGTAAAGATAATAATTTTCCGGAATGAAAATTGCGGCTTTTAGCTCATCTCCTAAACCTATCTTATGAAACGTATTTACAAGGGTTTTATCCTTTCAAACCCGCCACCATCCTGTCATATCACAAAATATTTTAACAACCCGTACGTTATATAACTAATCCAGCCTATTCTTAGCTTAAAACTAAACGATATGCAATTTTTATTCGGTGCCAAAGAAAACCGCCTAAGGAACATTATTATTTGCCTCGGTATGGCTTGTGCAGCTTTTTTTGCAGCTGTATGGGTTTATACAGGTTCTTAATCCCCGGTTCCCTTTTTTGAAATACACAACAGCCCAATGAACGTAACCAACCCGTTCAGGATAAGTATTTCTATTCCCATTTTATAAGTGCCAAAAATACCGGCTGACAGATCCCGTAAGCAAACCGCTGTGCCTTCACCAAATCCAAAACGTTTTATATACCAATCAGGATTGTTGAACAGGTCGATCCCGAATATTATCAATGGCGACAACAAACAAATCAGCAATGAATAACGGTCAGTGATCTTTCTTTTGGTTAAAATACCAAACGCAAACAGACCAAGCAACGGGCCGTAGGTATAGCCAGCCACTTTCAGTATCACATCAATAATAGATTTATCGTCGATCCATTTAAACAACATCACCAGTAAAAAGAACAATACAGCAAAAGATAAATGCACCGTAAGCCTTGTACTTTTCTTTTCTTTTTCAGAAAGGTTTTCTTTTTTCTTTAGTCCCAAAATATCAATACAAAACGAAGAAGTTAAAGCTGTCAACGCACCATCTGCACTGGGAAATAATGCAGAGATCAAACCTATAATAAACAATACCGAGATCAAACCGCTTAAGGTTCCTCCTAAAGCCACCGAAGGAAAAAGATCATCGCCTTTTACTGTATTACCGGTTTGTGCAGCATACAAATACAATAAACCTCCCATCAGCAAAAACAAAAAGTTTACAAGTAATAAAATAGTGCTTAACGTAAGCACATTTTTTTGAGAACCTTTTAGTGTACGCACACTTATGTTTTTCTGCATCATCTCCTGGTCAAGCCCTGTCATTGCAATAGTGATGAAAGCACCGCCTAAAATTTGCTTTACAAAAAAGCCGCTGCTGTTAACATCAGTATTAAATATCCTTGACAGATTATTATTACCAAGCGACTGCATAGCGGAGGAGAAAGTAAGATCGAGTTTGTTCATTATTGTGATAATGCAAACAACCAGGCCAAGCAACATAAATGTTGTCTGCAATGTATCGGTATATACAATTGTTTTTACACCGCCTTCAAATGTGTACAGCAGTATCAGCACTAATATTACCAATGCTGTTGCCCAAAAAGGGATCTTCATATCATTCAGGATAAATATCTGCAGGATGTTTACCACCAGGTACATTCTTGCGGTGGCGCCTAATGCCCTTGATACAATAAAAAACAAAGCCCCCGTTTTGTAAGACACAGGGCCAAACCTTGTTTCAAGGTAATGATAAATGGATGTAAGATTGAGACGGTAATAGAGGGGCAGCAACACATAAGCGATCACTAAATAACCAAAGAAGTATCCTATCACTACCTGGAAATACTGGAAGCCTGAAGTACCAACTGTTCCGGGTACGCTTACAAAAGTAACACCGCTGAGTGAAGTGCCGATCATTCCAAAGGCTACCAGCATCCAGTTACTGTTGCGGTTGCCAATAAAGAAGGAATCATTATTGGAATTTTTACTGGTGAAATATGCCACCACTAACAGCAATAAAAAATATCCAATTACAAATGAAAACAATAAGGTGGAGGACATGCAGCAATGTGTTTATGTAAAAATAAAATTGAAAATAGAGAAAAACTTTGTGTCTTTGCCCATAAATAATTGCATAGCTATTATGAAGGCAAGATCTATTGTTGTTTTTTGTGGAAGTAAAAATGGTGCTAACCCATTGTATGAAGCACATGCTAAACTGTTAGGAAACCTGTTGGCAATAAATAATATCCGCCTGATCTACGGCGGCGGCAACAGGGGCTTAATGGGTGCTGTGGCAAATGCTGTTTTGGCAAAAGGCGGCACCGTTACCGGTATCATTCCGGAAATACTGAACCAATGGGAACAGCAGCATGATGAAATAACAGAACTGATCATTGTTGAAAATATGCATGTGCGTAAACGCCTGTTGTATGAAAGAGCTGATGCTGCTATTATTTTACCCGGCGGCTTTGGCACCATGGATGAACTGTTTGAAATACTTACCTGGAACCAGTTGAGCATTCATGATAAGCCTATCTATATTTTAAACACGGCAGGCTATTATGATGCATTACTGCAGCATATGGAACTCATGCACAAAGAAGGCTTTTTATACACTTCCGTTGAAAAGGCAGTAACGGTAATAAACAGCCCGGAAGAGTTTTTCAACTAACTACCTGCGCCTGCTGCCACCCTGGAATAAAGGGATATTAAAGCCGGCAACTGCTACTGGTAATAAATTATTATACCTGTCGGTGTAAGGTGAATTTGGGTCCTGAAGAATATCTACTGAAACAGAAAAAAAGAAATAAGGGCTATTTCTTCCCTCTCTTCCACTGGCATAGCCAATACCTACAAGCAAGCTGTTTACATCAACGTTTGGATACTTAAAAGTAGAACCATCATTGAATTTGAGTTTTGTCTTGATGAAATTATGTTCAAACTGTCCAGATACAAAGAAGCCGTTGATAGGGAATAACCGCACAAATGCCCCGGGAGTAAAGAATGTTTGTTTGTATTTAGTATTAGCATCATCCCGCTGGTTACTGTAGGTAAATCCAAATAAGATACCTGCATCAAGCCAACTTGTAACACTATAACCTAATTGTGGTGTTGCGCCTACCACAAAACCATAATTAGAAAAGGACAGATTGATATTACCACCTGTAAACAGCATTTCTTTTCTAAAACCTTTTTTCTCTGAATCATCCTCCCTGTCGCTGGATGAAAAAATAACTTCTTTCTCTTGTGCAAAGCTGTTTAAACTAAATGTAGCAGCAAGAAAAATTAATACAATACGTTTCATAACTATTATTTTAATCAAAAATTTTCCCTCGGTTTAAAATATTATTTGGGTCAAATGTTTTTTTGATCCCTTTCATCAATTCTAAATGTGTTTTATCAAATACAATATCCAGGTATTCTTTTTGCAACAACCCAATGCCATGCTCACCACTGATGGTGCCGCCCAATGAATGCACCAGTTGAAAAATTGCTTTTAGTGCCGGCACAATAGCAGGATTATTCAGACTGTAAATGCTTCCTTCTTTTTTTATCCTGATGTGCAGGTTACCATCGCCTGCATGTCCATAACATACGGGGTGAAAGTTATATTCTTTTCCTAATTTTTTTACGCCTCTTATCAAAGCAGGTAATTCTGCCCTTGGCACTACGGTATCTTCTTCGATAGTGTATCCTTCCAGTTTTACCACTTCGGCTACACGGCGGCGCAACTTCCACAAAGCTGCTTTCTGCTGTTCGTCGTCTGCAAAATAAATTTCGCCGCAATCAAAATTTGTAAGCAAGCCTGCAATAGCTTCCATTTCATTCATTAAAGTATCCAGGTGGTTACCATCTACTTCAATTATTAAATGTGCTTCTGTATTATCATCAATCGGAATGGTGGTATCATTCAAATGGGCACTTACAATTTTTAATGCATCGATCTCCACCAGTTCTAAAGCACTGGGCGTATAACCAGCCCTGAATATAGCACTCACAGCTTCACCTGCTTTTTCCAAAGAATTAAAAGGAACCAGCATCAGCAGTTCATGCTTTGGATAAGGCAACAACTTCAACACAATTTTTGTAACGATGCCCAATGTGCCTTCGCTGCCAACCATCAATTGTGTTAGATTATAACCAGTAGAGTTTTTCAACACATTGGCGCCTGTCCAGATGATCTCTCCATTGGGTAACACCACCTCAAGGTTCAATACATAATCTTTTACCACACCATACTTTACCGCTTTTGGCCCGCCGCTGTTTTCAGCAACATTTCCCCCGATAAAACAACTGCCCCGGCTGCTTGGATCTGGTGGATAAAACAATCCTTTTTCTTTTACTGCCTGCTGCAATACTTCAGTTATCACACCGGGCTCTGTTGTTACCTGTAAATTCCTTTCATCAATTTCAATGATCGAATTCATTCTTTCCATTGAGATCAACACACCACCAAATTGTGGTAATGCACCGCCGCTTAATCCTGTTCCTGCGCCTCTTGGTGTTACAGGTATTTTATATTCATTGCAAATTTTAAATATCGCACTTATCTCCTGTGCTGTACGTGGCTTGATCACCACTTCGGGCAGGTACAATAAATTTTCGGTTTCGTCATGCCCGTAATTTTTTAAAGCTTCTTCATCTGCCAGTACATACTGCCCGCCTGCAATTTTTTTAAACTGTTCAAAATGTTCAAGCGTAAGCGTTTTGCAGTCTGCTACTGTCATTAAAATATTTTTTTGTAAAAATCGTACAAAACCGGGAGTTGATAAAATAAAGCAGTAAGATAAATGAAGCCTGGAAAAGCGTTGATGATTCTATTCTTAGTAGGCGAAAGTAGGGCACAATACCTGTTTGCCGCCGGGATTACCATAAAAACCTTTTTTCATTAAATTAAATTCCTGTGCACCCTGTGAGTTATTAAAATCACGAAGGCCGGAAGTGGTAACATCATAACTAAAAGTAAAACGGATATTACTTATTTCAAAACCAACCATTGGTACAATGGCGTCGCCCTGGCGGTAATACACACCTGCCAGCAATTGTTTTTCACCTGCTCCTGAAAGATTATAATTCGCATTCATGCCCAGCATAAACTCATGCGATTTTGCCTGCATGGTATAATACACATTTGGATTAATGATAACCCTGTTATTTAGTTTAAGCATTGCATTAATAAAACCAATATGCCTCATGGGTATCCTGCTGTCATCTGCTTCAGAAAAAAATGTTTCTTTTGGCCTGTTCACATGGTGTATGGAATAACCAGCATTGATGTAAGTATTTTCATTGGGGAAATAGGCATAGTTTACGCCAGCCTGCATATCAAAATAACTGGTGCTGTTGTTTACAATTGATACAGCAGTTGGAACAGTATTATCAAAGAAAAGCCCGTTAAACTGGTCTGGGAAAGTAAGCTTGGTGGGATCGATCCTTTTGTTGGCCCAGCCAACATTAAAGCCTGCAGTAAGCAAACTGCTTAATCCAAGCATTTGATGATAGGCTATTGAACCATAAATTTTTGTTGACTTCAATCCACCTGTCCCTGCCTGGTCGCTCATTAATAAGCCACCCAGGCCAAGCCATCCATTGTCAAACCTGTCACGGAACACCTGTGCATCTCCATATATACTGAATGTTTTATAAGGAGCAGCTAAAATAGACGCCCATTGGTTCCTGAAATGTGCACCAATCCTGTAATCTGCGTCTGGTATAAATCCTGTATTGGCCGGGTTGGTGCTTAATGGCGAATTAAAAAATTGAGAAAAATGCAGATCCTGCGCCTTTGTGGAAAGCGAAACTGCCAACAGCAGCAGAAGCGTTATTTTTCTTTTTAAAACCATAATAGATTACAAGTTCTGAATAATAAACGAAATTTCTTTTGTTATTGTTCTATCTCAATAAAGATATATCACCCGTTTTCCGGTATTTTTTTCCATCAGTAAATTGCACATCCAAAGTATAAGTATATACATCCATTGGTTGCAAAGCTCCTTTATATGTTCCATCCCATCCTTCTTTGCGGTTAGTGGTATGAAAAATTAACTGTCCCCAACGGTTGTATATCCGCCAGTCCATTTTTCCAATACCAAACCCGGCAACAGTTATTATTCCATTAGCGCCAAACTTACCTGGTGTAAATGCATTAGGCACATCCAGCAAAGGAATTACAGTAGCAGTAACCGTTATCGGGAAAGTATCGGTACAGCCTGCCACATTAAATGCAATAAGGTTTACAGTATATTGTCTCGACTCGTTGAAAACATGGCTGGGTTCCACACTGGTAGAAGTTTCACCATCGCCGAAATCCCACAAATAACTTATTGCGCCTGTTGATGTATTGAAAAAATTAATTGGTTTGTTTGCCTCGCCAATTACAGGGTTTGCATAACCTGAAGCTGTAGGATTGTCCAATACCGTTATAGTAACTGTAGTATCGTCAATAATATTACAGGTAGATGAATCAATAGCAGTTAACCTTATTATATAAGTACCCGTCCGGTCATACACTTTGCTGGCCGGTTCAAATTCATTCGATGTAGTTCCATCACCAAAATCCCAAATCCAGTCTGTGCCGCCTAAAGAATTATTTACGAACACAGGCTTATATGGAACGCAACCAGTAGGAGGTGTGGTAAACGAAGCATTTACCACAGAACTCAGGTTGATCGTATCTATAAAACAATCCGGTGAGTTACACACAAACGAATCAATAACACAAAGCCTTACAATATACCTGCCGGTAGAAGCATAGCGGTGTACAGGATTAT
>JAZKGV010000296.1:0-8620 GCA_040385725.1 Bacteroidota bacterium
AAATATGCAAGTATGTTCCCAAAGAAACTGCACTGCCGGCTGTGGCTAAAACTGTTTACAATACCTGTTAATTTTTAATTGCTGAAAAATCAAACCCATTAAGAAAGGGATAAATACAGGTGCGGTATTTTTTCATCTGCAACATAAATTTTTTTAGAAAGAAAAACAGAAAGTGCAATAATTCCTGCAATAAAAAGTATCAACAGAACCTTACCACTCAAATGAAAGTTACTAAAGCATGATTTTTTCTTACTGAAATATATATAAGCTTACTTTAAATCTGCTTAGCATATAGTAACTGCAGGTAAATATATTTTAACTTTATAAGCCCGGCACCAAGGAAATTAAAATAAAAAAAACAGGGAGGTTCTTTGTATAACTAATTAGTAACAGTGAATGAAAAAATACTTTCCCATAATAATATTTCTTATTTATCAATACAAAACTGTTGAAAGCCAGAACCTGTTGCCTAATGGAGATTTTGAACACTGCACTGCTATCCCAACAGATTACGGTCAAAGCAATTTAGCTATTGGATGGTCAAATGTAAACCATAACTATTCCGGTATTGCAGCATCTCCCGATTACTATCACGTATTGGGACACATGGGTACAAATTTTGGCCCGATAGAACCTAATTCAGGCAATGCACAAATGGGGTTTTGTACTTATACCGCAAGTTTAAATAATTTCAGGGAATACATTTCAACCCAACTGTCGATACCAATGATACCGGGACAGGATTATAAAGTAACATTTTACCTGTCGCAGGGGATTGATAACAGCTACAGTATATCCACCAATGGTATCGGCATTCATTTCTCACAAGCACCACTAACGCAAAATACGCATGAACCCATTGCTCAAATACCACAAATAGAGATACTCCCTGTTGTTACTATAAACACTGCCTGGCAACGCTTTACTTTTATTTATACTGCCACAGAAGCATCACAGTATATTACAATAGGCAATTTCAGAAACGATATGAATACATCAAAATCTGCAGGTTTAAGAGGGGCATATTATTTTATTGATAACTTATCAATTGTACCCATTACTAATGATACTGTTCATTTTTTAGGTAATGATACTACTGTTTGTACAGGAAAGAAGTTAGTGCTGGATGCAACATCTGCTGGTGCCCTTTCGTACCTGTGGCATGATGGAACCACCCTGCCGGCATTTACTGTTTCTAACCAGGGGATTTACTGGGTTAAAATTACTACCGCATCAGGCACAAGAAGCGACACTATTAATGTAAGCAATGCCTCGATCCCGGCAATAAACCTGGGCAGTGACACCAATCTGTGTACCGGGCATTCAATCACTATCAGCCTGCAAAACTCAAATACCGCTTACCAGTGGCAGGATAATTCAACTGATACGTCTTACATCATTAGTCAGCCGGGCTTGTATTGGGTGAAGGCAACAAATAAATGCGGAGTAAGCACCGACAGTATAACTGTAAACTATCTCCTGCCACCACTATTGACTATTGGGAATGACAGCAGTTTATGCAAAGGACAGTTAATGGTGATAACCATTGTAAACGCTGCCACTGCTTACCTGTGGCAGGATAATTCTCACAATGGAACTTATACCATCAGTCAGCCCGGGCTGTATTGGGTAAAGGCAACAAACCAATGCGGTACTGACACCGATAGTATTATTATAGAAAGCTGCCTATGCAATCTGCAGATACCAACTGCTTTTTCTCCTAACAATGACGGGATAAATGAAAGGTTCAGGCCAATTACCAATTGCCGCCTGGCTTCATACCGGTTTATGATATTCAACCGGCTGGGGCAGGTAATTTATGAAACCAGCAACAGCAATGATACATGGGATGGGACTTATGCAGGTAAAGTGCAACCCACAGGAACGTATGCTTATATGCTGCTGTATTCTTTTTCAAACAGGAGCAATTTGAAAAAATATGGCTATGTAAACCTAGTGAGATAATGATAACATTGCTTAAAAAAATTCCACCAGCAAATCACTTTTCTTCCTGCTCTGTCAACCAAGAAAAGTAAATGGTCTTGCGAATGCTGCAAGAACAGGCAAACTAAAACCAGATGATATTTATGCAATGATCTTATGAACAAGATACAGCAGCAATGACATGATACTTACGGTTGCCCAGATCATAAAATTTACCGGCACAAATTGATAGATAAAATTCAGTGAGAACAATGAAACGCTTATTATTATAACGATCAAAGCATCGATGATATACACCTGTTCGTTTGAAAATCTTCTCAAATGAGCATCATGCACATCGCTAAGCATTTCTCCATAACTTTTTGAAGGAAGAAAATATACCGCAACCAACAACAGGTTCTGTACAATATAAATACCAGAAACACCCAATAGGAAATACTGAAAAAATAAAAGCCAGCTTTCGGCAGAAGTGGTAACCATCGGCATATTTCTTAATTGGTATAGTTGATAGCAATTGTCTGCGGCAAGCACCAAACCTGTTATTGCATACCAGAGGCTCAACACAACCCTGTTCTCTTTTCCTAACGGGTGATAAGTAATGGAATGATAGATGGTGAAAAGTGAAGCTATCCAGTTCAAAATTATCAATGCTTTTATTATAAAATTTCCGGTGTGCCAATAATCGTATGCTACTATCCAGTAATTAATTGAAATAGTGAACAGCAACGTAATGCCTTCCGTAACCTGGGTTACATTTTCTGACACGATATAAGCAATGAGTGCAACTAAAATAAAGCAGGTAAGAAAAAAGTACGGCCACATTTGAAGATGGTTTTCAAATACGTACTGCTTTTCCGTTTTACTTTGTGAGAAAGTTAAAAGGCTGATGAGAAAGGATACGATGGCAACAATAAAAACAGTGCTCCATTTTTTCGTCACCCTTTTTAGTTCATACATTAAGCCAAGCAATAAGGGAACAAAATACAGGTGCAATATTTTGCCTTCTGCAGTATAAAGCTTATTAAAAAGAAAAACAAAAAGTGCAATAACAGCAGCAATAAAAAGTATGAGCAGGATCTTTGGCCCCAAATGCAGGCGTTGAAACCATGATTCTTTTTTCTTAAAATACAATCTTTACTATTTAAGGATTATTTATTGGCATATTCATAGATCACATACCCCCATGGCTCCAGTTTCCATTCTCTCCCATCAAGCTTTTCTTTGGTATACATAAAAACATTATAAGGATTACCAAAAAGAGATTTATCTTTTACAGTCACCGTTTGTTCTGTAGCAGACAGATTGAGTATTACAAAAACTTTCTTTCCTCCTTTTTCTCTTGTGTAAGCATACAAAGCATTTTCGTCACCTACTTTCACTTTTGTAAAAGAAGCATTTGATGCCAGCGCTGTATTTCTTTTACGCAATGCAAGAAGCGTTGTATAAAATTTTGCCCTTTTGTAATCTTTAAAAACGATCGGGTCTTTTTCAAAGAATTCCAACGCTCTTAATACAGGTTCTTCCTGGCCGCTGTAAATAAGCGGTACACTTTTATGCATGGTTTGTGTGAAAACAGCAAAGGGAGCATGAACAGCGCCGGGAAAAGTACCAAAGTCTGCTTTGTTCCAGGTATTCTCATCATGGTTACTGGTGAAATACAATATTTGTGCATTGGAAGGATATACCGTATCATATTTATTCCGCACACTGTCTAATGCAAAAGCAGGCCTTGTGCCAGCTGCTACCTTTTCCATCATTTTAAACATCTCCCAGGGGTAGGTTGCATCAAAACCACTGGGGTGCAGGTAATCCTTATCACCTTCTGCCAACCAGTACATATTTGGTTTCACATTGTTTAAAGTTCTGATGCATCTTTTCCAGAAACTTTCAGGAACATTCCAGGCCACATCCTGCCGGTAACCATCAATGCCTGTGTTCACTATCCAGTATTTCATAGCGGCGATCATACTGTCCTGCATTTCCGTATTCTTGTAGTCAAGTTGCCTTGTATCTGTCCAGTCGAATGGCACTGCTGGTTTTCCTGCACTGTCCTTTATAAAAAATTCAGGATGTTTTGTAACCCATGGATGATCGGCTCCTGTATGATTAGGAACCCAATCAATAATAACTTTCATACCCAGTGCATGAATTTTATTCACTGTGTTTTTCCAGTCTTTTACTGTACCAAATTCAGGATTGGGAGAAGTATAGTCTGCCACTGCATAATAACTACCCATTGTTCCTTTGCGGTCAAGTTTGCTGATAGGATTAATAGGCATAAACCAAATTGTTTGCACGCCCATTTTTTTTAACCGTGGAAGATGTTTTGCAAAAGCATTAAAGGTTCCTTCTTTTGTATATTGACGAACGTTTACCTCATAAATATTTCCCTGCAGGCTCCAGACAGGGTGCTTATATACTAAATTTCTTGCTATTTTTCTTTTCTTCTGTGCATCTGCAGAAGCAACAATATTTATTAAAACAAGCAACAGAAATAGTACTTTTTTCATAAAAATTATTTAGTGCGATAAAGCTACTTAATTCAGCAGCATAGTGCAACAAAAAACACAACTATAAAAGTTGTGTTTTTTTATAAAGAATAAAGTATGAAAAAATTATCGCAGCAATACCACATTCCCTTTTTTCAACATCACATTGCCTTTATAATCTATTGCCCTGGCCACCCATACATAATTACCGGGATCAACAAACGCACCTTTATAAGTGCCATCCCAACCAACATAGTAATTGGTGGTTTTAAATAACAGCTGCCCGGCACGGTTATAAATAGCGAAATAATCAAATGAACTGATGCCCACGGGAAATACATGCAACACATCGTTCCTTGCATCACCATTGGGCGTAAATGCTCCAGCCACGTATAGCTCAGGGCCTTTATAACGACGAACCAATATTTTGCTCCGGCTATCACATCCTTGTTTTGTCAGTGTGTTCAATTCATATAGCTGATCAAGATCGTAAGTAGCAACAGGATTTGTGATCTTATCACTGTTAAGGCCGGTGGATGGTGTCCATTTATACCACAGCATATTTATATCATTGTTTGTAAGCAATTGTACCGGCTCATCTTTTGCAGCCACGGTATCTCTTTGTGCCCTTGACCTGTTGTAATAAATAGTAAAAGGCCTTATAATAGTGTCTTTACATCCATGATCCGATTGGCCTATCAGCGTTATTACATGATGGTCTTCACTATTGAACCTACGGGTAAAACTGGCATTGCCTTCACCAAGGCCATAACCAAGATCCCACAACCACTTACTAACAGGCACGCTGGTAGTGGTAGCTGCGTTGTATGATATATTCCTGAAAACACAGGAGTCAGAAAGGTTTAATGATATGGAAGGCTTTGGATAAACCACGATAAAACTATCTGCTGTTCTCAAATGACAACCCTGGTCGCTTTCCGCTTCTAAAATAATATGGTGTGTGCCCGCCTGTAAAAAAGTTTGAGGATGCTGGCTTGTTGATAACGGGTTGCTGTTATAGGTCCATTTCCATCTTACCACATGGTCTGTTGACGCAGCAGGCATGGTTGACAGATCAGTAAAGCGTATTACTTCGTTATTGCAGGTGGCAGTGGTGGTGAATTTTGGTAATGGGGAATACCTGACATCTAAAACTTTAGAGGCAGTATCAGAACGGCAACCATCTGTTGTGGTCACCACTAATTTAACGGGCAATGTTCCTGCATTATATATAAATGAAGCTGGTGTTTTTGTTGTAATAATATTACTTCCTATCTGCCACCACCAATTGGTGATGGTGCTCAAATTGCCGGGCACCGTTGAGTTATCCTGTAATAATATGGGCGTTTCATTTTCACAAATTACAGATGGGTTACTAAATGCAGCAACAGGCTTATCAATTACCGATACATATTGCGATGCACTCTTTATACATCCCGGCGGATTGGTAATTTTTAAAGTAACCTGGTACCTGCCCGGGCCTGTATATGTATGATTTACAGATTGCCCCTGGGCTGTATCCCCGGTATCAAAATCCCATTCATATAAAGAAACGGCGATGGTGCCGGTTGATGTATTGTTGAAAATAAAATTGTTTCCAATGAGACACTGGTCGTCATCGTTTATTGTAAAAGAAACATTTGGCGAAGGAGAAATAATGACGGACATTTTTTTTCTTGCGCCCTCACAGCCACCAACAAGCGAACGCTGGCTCACCCAATAATCAAGTGTGCCGGCAACAGCCGTAGAAGGTGTTGGCGCACGGGTAGTGCCAGTGCCAGCATTTGCTGCAGTGTACCACATTAATTCATGTGCAGGCCAGGGCGATGCTTTAAGCGGTGTAGGAGAATCCCACTGGCAATAATAAATATCTGTAGTAGATGGTGTATCTGGAATTGGTAAAATGGTAACTTCTGCATGTGCCGTATCACGGCATCCATAACCCGGGTATGGTATCATATCTACATGAAACCTTTCACTTGATGCAGGCGGGGGCCGCATGGTAACCAAACGTGAGGTACCAATAACAGTTGAATAATTCTGGTTGTGCCATGTATAGGATGCAAAACCATAAGGCGCCGTAAGCACAACACTATCGGCACCTTCACACAATGCACCCAATGCCATTACTCCACCGCAGCCAGTACCTACATCAAGATAAGCATAACCAAAGTGGCCGCCCAATGTACAATCGGCTGTTTTAAATTCAAGGCGTACCGTTCTGCCGGCATAGCCTGCAAAATCTATTGATGAAGGAGTCCATTCCTTATACAAAACATTACTTGATCTTGGTGATACCTGGAAGCCGGGTATAGCGCCATTTGATACATAGTCATACGATGCACAGTCTATAACCCGGCCGGTTTCCACATCATATGCTGATACAAAAAAACGTGGTTGCTGAAAAAGGTCATGGGCAGGATCTTCAAACACCACTGCATAGTAATAGGTAAGACTGAATGTATCCTCCGTTGCAGGGATCTGAAAAGTATATGATATGCCTTCTGCTTCGTTACCTACATTATCATTGCCAAGCTTTACCGAATAGCGGCCACCATAAGGGCATGCTTCCAGGAAACCTCCATAATAATCAAATCCCGCTGTATTAAAATCAATAAGTGAATGCCTGTTTGGTTCCGGGTTACTATTTTGTAAGGTGATCACATTTCGCCCATTATCTTCTGTAACATCTCCAATGGAGCATTGCCAATGTGCTAATGTGCCTGTTTCAAAATCAATATTTTCCGGGCATGCCGATTGGCCATTTATAACAGGTGAAATAAACAGGAACCAAACAGCTAAGGGTAAAAACTTCTTCATAAAAATTCTTTTGGCTAAAGAGGAATACAATAATCAGAGATAGACAGGCACAATTAAATACCTGTAAAACCCTGGTGGTTCTGATAGAAAAATTACTGGATTCTGTAACAGTTATAGATAACGGTTAAGGATTTTGTAAGGTAAAGGACTAAGGTTAAGCATTTAAAGATATATAAAATATGGATGTGGCAAAATATTCTTTAAGAAGTGAATGCAATACAAGAAAGCATACATAATAACTATTCAAGCAATTGAAAATGAAATTTTAATAGAGATTTTCTCAAATTAAAGCTTCATATAATATTTCTACAGGATGTAATGCTTTTCTGCCTGTGCCATCCTTTACCTGGTGGCGGCAACTGGTACCGGGTGCAGCAATAATTACTTCCGCTGCCTGCTTGCGTACTGTAGGAAATAAAACCAACTCTCCCACTTTCATACTGAGTTCGTAATGTTCCTTTTCATAACCAAATGAGCCGGCCATGCCACAACACCCGGAAGGGATCGTTTCTACTGTATAGTTTTCGGGAAGCGACAACAGTTTTACAGAAGGCGCTACAGAGCTCAGGGCTTTTTGCTGGCAATGGCCATGCAGCTTGATGGATCTTTTTTCTTTGGTGAATTGTGCTGCGCTGATATTCCCTTTTTCAATTTCTGCCGCAATAAACTCATCAACCAGGAAAACATTTTTGCTTAATGCTTTCGCCGCTTCCAAATTTTCATCTGTTGCCAGGTCAATGTATTCATCCCGGAAAGTAAGAATGGCGCTTGGTTCAATACCTATCAGTGGCGCATCTGCAGAAACAACATTTTTCAATAACTCAATATTTGTGTTGGCAATTTTCTTTGCATCCCTTAGCAAACCTTTACTCAACCATGCCCTGCCGCTTTCAATGTGTTTGGGAATGATCACTTCATAACCCAGTTTTTCTAATAAGGTTATTGCTTTAATTCCTATTTCGGTATCGTTGTAATTGGTAAACTCGTCGCAGAAGAGGTTGACCGTTGACCGTTGGCCGTTGGCCGTTGACCGCCTGTCGCCTGCCGTCAGTCTTCTCTTCTTCCACCAGCTTTCTAAAGTGTATTTATACATGGTTGGCATACTGCGATCAACTGCAAAGCCACTTATTCTTTTTATTGTTTTGCTGATGAAGGAATTGGTCATCGCAAAATTGTACAAGCCCGGCATTAACGCACCCAGCTTTGCACTCTTTGTAAAATTAGCGATCAGTTTACTCCTGAAAGGAACACCGTTGCTATCATAGTAATGTTGTAAAAACTCAGCTTTCAGTTTTGCCACATCCACATTACTCGGACATTCACTCTTACAACCTTTACAACTCAAACACAGATCCATTACTTCATAT
>JAZKGV010000297.1:0-18591 GCA_040385725.1 Bacteroidota bacterium
ATGTCTTCATATCCCTCTTGCCTGTTTCTAATTGCAGTTTGAATTCTTTTAATTGTTCAATGGCATATTCTTCTGCATCCCGGCTTGGTTTGGGATACAGCACTATCTGCCCTATCTCCACTTCACTCTCGTAATAAGGTAAACTGTCTGTTGAAAATTTATCAAAGTAGGTCTTTACTTCATTGGGTGTAATGCGGATGTTCTCAATAATTTTATTCCGCATGGCGCTGGCTAATTTCCTTTCCCTGAAACCGTCTTTAAAATCTTCTTTTAACTGGTATAATGTACGGCCGGCAATTTCTTCCAGCTTTTCTTTTGAACCATACATATTCATAAAGCCACGTATCTGGTTGTCGATATCCGCAGCAATCTCTTCTTCAGAAACAGGGATAGAATCTTTTTCAGCCTGTAATACCAATGCTTTTACACCTAAGGTCTGCTCTAAAGAAAGACACCTTGCATTAGCAGGCACTTCAATTCCCTGGCGCTGCATATCAAGAATGGTATTATCTATATCGCTTTTTAAAATGATCTTATCGCCTACCACGGCAATGATCTTATCGGCAGTTACTTTCTTTGGTTGTGCAAAAGAAATAAGACAGGAGAAACTTAAAATACAAATTGAGAAAAGTTGTTTCATCAGAAAAAATTATCCTTCAAAAATAAGGCAGATGAAATCGGGGGAGATCATCTGCCTCGGTTATTTAACAAATGTTTGTTGTGCCACAAATACTTTAGCCACAGATTACACGGATTAACACAGATGGTTTGCCACGAATTACACTAATTGCCACGAATCTTTCATTAACACGAATAGCTGAATGGGATTGAATACTAACCATTGACCATTCACCATTGACTACTACAGCGTTCTCTTCACTTCCACTTCTTCAAATGCTTCTACAATATCTTTTGGCTCCAGGTTGGCGTAGTTCTTAATTGTTAAACCACACTCTGTATTTGTTGGCACTTCTTTTACGTCGTCTTTGTAACGTTTTAAGCTGCCCAACTCGCCGGTGTAGATAACAATACCATCACGTACCAAACGCACCCTGTTGTTCCTTGCAATTTTACCACTGATAACGATACAGCCGGCCACAGTTGCTTTATCAAATTTGTACACTTCTTTCACTTCCACATTGGCCAGTATTTTTTCTTCTACTGATGGTTCCAACATACCTTCCATCGCACTCCTGATCTCATCGATAGCAGTGTAAATGATAGAGTACAGTTTCACCTGGATGCCTTCATTTTCTGCAAGCCTTGCTGCCTGCAATGTAGGCCTTACGTTAAAGCCAATAATGATAGCATCAGAAGCATTGGCTAACGTAACATCACTTTCTGTGATGGCACCCACTGCTTTGTGTATCACTTTCACCACAATTTCCTGTGTGCTTAGTTTTTGTAATGAGTCACTTAATGCTTCTACAGAACCATCCACATCACCTTTAATAATAACATTCAGTTCTTTAAAGTTGCCCAGTGCCAAACGACGGCCGATCTCATCCAGTGTAATATGTTTCTTGGCCCTCATACCCTGTTCCCTCAATATCTGTCCACGCTGGTATGCTTTTTCTTTTGCTACCGCTTCGTCATCATATTCTTTAAAGGTTTCACCAGCCTGCGGTGCACCATTCAAACCCAATATTAAAACCGGTGTTGATGGAGGTGCGGTATCAATGCGCTGGTTCCTTTCATTGTACATGGCTTTTACTTTACCAAAATGCTGACCGGATACGATCATATCACCCTGGTTCAATGTTCCGTTCTGCACTAATACGGTTGCAACGTAACCACGGCCTTTATCAAGCGTAGCTTCTATTACCGTACCATTAGCAACTTTGCTAGGGTTGGCTTTTAGTTCAAGCACGTCAGCTTCCAGCAAGATCTTTTCCATTAAAAGATCAATGTTCAATCCTTTCTTGGCACTTATTTCCTGGCTTTGGAACTTACCACCCCAGCTTTCCACCAGTATATTCATCTGGCTAAGCTGTTCGTATATTTTTGTGGGGTTAGCGCCGTCTTTATCAATTTTGTTGATAGCAAATATCATTGGTACACCTGCAGCCTGTGCATGGGAAATAGCTTCTTTTGTCTGAGGCATCACTGCGTCATCCGCTGCCACCACTATCACTGCTATATCCGTTACTTTGGCACCCCTTGCCCTCATCGCTGTAAAGGCTTCGTGGCCCGGGGTATCCAGGAACGTTATATGTCTTCCTGTTTCTAATGTTACTTCATAAGCACCGATGTGCTGGGTGATACCACCTGCTTCACCGGCAATTACATTTGTATTACGGATAAGGTCAAGTAATGATGTTTTACCATGATCAACGTGGCCCATGATGGTAACAATTGGTGCTCTTGGCTTCTGGTCCTCTTCATTATCTTCTTCTTCTTCTTCTTCCAGGTCAGCGGCATCTTCCACACCAATAAATTCCACTTCATAATTAAATTCACTTACCACCAGTTCAATTACATCAGCTTCCAGGCGTTGGTTAATAGAAACCATGATGCCGAGGCTCATACATTTACTGATAACATCAGCAAAGCTTACATCCATCAGGTTCGCCAACTCACTTACAGAAATAAATTCTGTTACCTGCAGCTTGTTACTTACTTCATTATCGCCTTCTCTTTGTTCCGCTCTTTCATCCCTCCTGGCCTTACGCATCTTGGCCTTGCTTTTGCCTTTGCCTGGGCCGCCAGCCAATTTGGCCTGCGTTTCTTTTATTTTATCCTGGATTTCTTTTGCGTCAATTTCTTTATCCTCTCTACGGGGCGCCCCGGTTGCCGGCCTGTTGTTGCCGAACCTGTTCCTGTCGCTGCCGCCACCGCCGCCTGGCCTGTTTGGTCCACCGCCCGGCCTGTTCTGTCCGCCACCACCAGGTCTTTGTCCCTGGTTAAAACCTCCCGGCCTTTGTCCTTGCTGCCCGCCTTGTGCAGGTGCTGGGGGAACACTTTTCTTTTCCATCGGGATACGCTTACGCTTGCGTTTATCTTCCGCTTCCCTTTTTGGCCTTGTGTCGTTATCAACAGGCAATTCTATTTTGCCCAGAATTTTCGGGCCTTCTAATCTTTCTGCTTTGATGTTTTCAATTGCCGCAGGCGTATCTGCTTTAGGTTCTTCCGGCTCTGGTGTTTCAACAACAGGGGCTGGTTCAACTTTAGCAACAGGCTCTTTCTTTTCAGTTTTTTTATCTTCCGTTTTTTTAGTGCTCTTTTTTGGCCTTGTTGAAGAGTCAATAGCATCAAGGTCTATCTTCTTTACCACTTTGGGGCCTTCCAGTTCGGGGGCTTCAATTTTTACTGTATCGACCGCTTTTTCTTCTGCTTTCTCCTCTTTCTTAGCTTCTTCAACAGGAGCAGGTTCTGCCCATGTGGTCTTAGCTTCTGCAACCGGTGCAGGCTTTTCTGCTACAGGAGGAGGGGGCGGAGCTGCTTCTTTCTTTTTAAAAGAAAGGTCTTCTTCGTCTTTCTTTTTCTTTGGCTCATTTGGGGCTGCAGCTTTTGTTAATTCAACTTTTTCTGCGTTTTGCTTTGCCACTTTATCCTGCTGAAACTCCTGCTGCAGGGTACGGTACATGTCTTCCGTAAGTTTTGCAGTGGGCTTCAGATCATCGCCGCTAAAACCTTTTGAGGTCAAAAAGTCAATAAGGGTGTCTTTACCAATATTGAACTCTTTGGCCGCAGCCATCAAACGGGGTGTATTTATTGCTGTTTCTGACATTCGTAAGTCTTAAATTTCTAATGCGCTTTTTATTTTCTAAATATTATTATCACCTTTTTCAACAGCACAACATCTTATTCTTTCTCAAATTCTTCTTTCAATACCCTCAATACTTCAGTAATGGTTTCTTTTTCAAGATCGGTCCTGCGTTCCAGTTCTTCGGCATTTAAAGCCAATACCGCCCTTGCGGTGTCACATCCAACACCTTTGAGTGTTTCAATGATCCATGGTTCTATTTCATCACTGAATTCTTCTAGGTCAATATCAAATTCGTCAACTTCATCTTCGTTGTCCCTGTACACATCTATATCGTATCCGGTAAGCTCACAAGCTAATTTAATATTTACACCTCTTTTGCCAATGGCCAAAGAAACCTGGTCGGGTTTTAAATACACCGTTGCATGTTTCTTTTCTTCATCCATTGCAATGCTGGTGATCTTTGCCGGTGTAAGGGAACGCTGTATCAATAACTGTACATTGTTTGTATAGTTGATCACATCAATGTTCTCATTTTTCAGTTCCCTCACAATACCATGGATACGGCTTCCTTTCATACCAACGCAGGCACCAACCGGGTCGATCCTGTCGTCAAAACTTTCAACGGCTATCTTCGCTCTTTCTCCTGGTTCCCTCACAATTTTACGCACCATGATAAGGCCATCAAATATTTCAGGAACTTCTATTTCTAATAATTTTTCAAGGAACACCGGGCTTGTACGGCTAACAATAATTACCGCCTGGTTGTTCTTTAATTCCACTTTTCTTACAACCCCTCTTACATTTTCGCCTTTTTTAAAGTAGTCAGAAGGTATTTGTTCAGACTTTGGCAGGATCATTTCGTTTCCTTCCTCATCTAATAACAACACTTCTTTTTTCCATACCTGGTAAATTTCACCACTTACAATTTCACCCACACGGTCCTCATATTTTTTTATCAATAAATTTTTCTTCAGATCATTGATACGGCTGGCGAGTGTTTGCTTGCCTGCAAGGATAGCCCTGCGGCCAAACTCTTTCTGTATATCAACCTCTTCATACAACTCTTCCCCCACAGCATAGTCGGGTTCAATTTTAATAGCATCGCTGTATTCAATTTCGGTGAGGGTGTTATAAATATCACCATCATCTACAATAGTGCGGCGGCGGAAGATCTCCAGATCACCTTTCTGGTCGTTTACTATTACGTCAAACTGGTCATCGCTACCATATTTTTTTCGTATCAGGGTTTTAAAAACATCTTCCATTACTTTCATTAATGTAGGACGATCAATGTTTTCTGCCTCTTTAAACTCCTGGAAGGAATCAATTAAATTAATACGTGCCATATAGCTTGCCAGCATCTCCCGATAGTTATCGGGATGTTTTGCCCCGCCGGCAGGGGTTTTTGTTATTGAATTAAAAAGATACTATTACTGTCGCTTGTTTTATATCGCTGAAAGCAATTTCTTTTGTATGTGTAACTGCTTTCTTGTTTTTTCCTTCTGTGTATTCCAGCTGAATGGTATTGTCATCCATTGCAACCAGCTTTCCTTCCTGTTTGCTGTCGTCATTAAAAACCACTTCCAGCTTGCGGCCAATATTCTTTTTATACTGCCGCAGCATTTTCAGTGGTTCATCCACTCCCGGGCTTGATACTTCAAGGGAAAAATTACCATCCGGGTACCAAGCTTTTTCCTCAATGGCTTTATACAGCGCCCTGTTTATCCTGATGCATTTATCAATACTTAATCCACTATCTGCATCAAGGTATATTTTAAAATTATTGGTGGGCTTAATACGTGTTGAGACAAGAAAAATATCGTTATCGTCTTCAATCATTTTGCCCAACAACTCTTCGATAAACTGTATTGCTGTTTGCTGATCCATATTCAAAAAAGAAGGGAACGATTACCGTTCCCTGCCCTTGTTTCTTTTTGTCCGGTGCAAATGTAGGTAACTATACATGAAACTCCAAAAGAGAATGGCATTTGCTCATTTATTTAAGCGGTAAACATTTTAACAGCCTCACTTGTATTTCTGTAATACATTTGTGCCATGATAAAGATAGCTATACAGCTTTTTTGTTTGTACCTGTTATATAAACTGGTATTCGACCTTATTATACCCGTTGTAAAAACCAGCAAACAGGTAAAGAAGCAATTTGGCGAAATGAATGCCCGTATGCAGGAACAGATGAACAGGCAGCAGGCACAACAGTACCAGGATACTTATTCCCCTAAGCCAGGCGAAAAGAAAGTAAGTAGTGATGATTATATTGAATATGAAGAAGTGAAATAACTACAAACCCAGGTTTTCAATTCTTTCACCGGCATGTAACAATTTTGTTTGCAAGCCAGCTTTTTGGGCACCTTCAATATTTGCAACAGCATCATCAATAAAAAGCGTTTCTGCTGCCATTAACCCGGCTTCGTTCAACACATGTAAATAAGTTTCCGGATAAGGCTTACGTTTTTGCAACAGGTGAGAATACCATGCTTTTGTAAAATGATCCTCAAATGGTAACCCACCAATTTCTTTTTTAAACATTCCGCTAAACGCTGCATGGTGAATGCTGTTGGTATTACTTAAAAGATAGATCGAATATTTTTCTTTTAATGCTGACAGCTCTGCAATGCTTTCTTTCCGGAAGCCGATGAGTATTTCATTCCAGGCATTTTGTATTTGCTTGAAACTGGTGGCAGCGCTGCAGTGTGGTTGCAATGCTGCATAAAATTCATCATTGCTGATATGCCCTGTTTCAAGCGATTCAAATACCGGATTGGCAGATTCTTTTGTATAAAAACTATCAAAGTCCTTTACACCTAAACTTTCAAAAGCCTTTTTGGTTTTGTTGAAATCAATATCGAGTAACACACCACCAAGATCGAAAATGATATTTTTTATTGCCGCCATTTTATGTTTTAGATTACAATGAATTTTGTAAAGATAACAGCAGTAAACAATGAAAATTAAAAACATAATAATAACAGGGGCCGGAGGCAAGCCGGTTACGTTAGATATATTTTTTAAAGAAGATGCTGTGAAAAAACCTGTTGTGATATATGCACATGGTTTTAATGGGTTTAAAGACTGGGGAGGTTTTGATCTGATTGCTGATGAGTTTGCCAGTGCAGGTTTTGTATTGATAAAATTTAATTTTTCTCATAACGGAACCACACCGGAACAGCCGGAAGACTTTGCTGACCTGGAAGCTTTTGGAAATAACAACTACAGCAAACAATTGGCCGACCTGGAATTGGTAACCGGCTGGATCTGTGATACTGATAATCCTTACCATCAAACATTGGAAACAAAGAATATTTCCCTCATCGGGCATAGTATGGGAGGCGGCATATCCATTTTGTTTGCGGCAGCAGATGCAAGGATAAAAAAACTGGTAACATGGGCTTCTATCAGCGAATGTAAAATACCATGGGGGGGCTGGCCGCAGGAGAAAATGAAAGAATGGTTGCTGGAAGGTGTGCAGTATTATGCCAACACCCGTACCCGCCAGCAAATGCCCTTATACTACCAGCTACATATTGATTATAAAGAGAACGAAGAAAGGTTGAATATAGAAAAGGCGATAAAAAAATTGATGATCCCCATTTTAATTTGCCATGGAACAAATGATATTGCGGTGCCGGTGGAAAAAGCTTACCAATTAAAAGAATGGCAACCTGCAGCGGAACTATTTATAATAGAAAGCAACCATGTATTTGACAGGGTGCATCCGTGGGATAAAGAATATTTACCAGAAGCAATGGATATGGTTTTGCAAAAGACAATAGCCTTCCTTAAATAAAAAAGGGGCCAGAATAAAAATTCAGCCCCGCTTTAAATCCAATATCCTATGAAAAACCTGCAACAAAGCTACGGCTCAATTTTATTCTGCATATACCCTTTTTGGGGTATTTTTTAAATAAAAAAACCCCGACGATCCTGTCGGGGTAAATATATAAGGGGGGTTAGTAAGTATTATTTTGCCATGGAAACGTACCTGCGACGCAAGCGGCTTCCTTTCATGTAAAACTTAATGGGGTACACATTCGGGGACTGCGTTAGCTTGCTGAATAGATTACTAAATGCTTTTGCAAGAGGGTTGTAATTGTTCCTGTTATTATTCATAGTAATAGATTTATAATATGAATGGATAACGAAAGGTAAAAAGCTTTATTGTGTAAGAATTGTTAAGCATTATAAATGAAAGCTTAAAATTTTACAGTTAGCTGTCTCTTTTCGCTATATAGCGTTGTTCTATGAACGCCTTGTCTTGGAAATATTTTTATCCCTTTTGTAATACTTAACAGGGTATTCGTCAGGGTTTTTTACGAGCCTGGTGAAGAAGCTTCTTACCACTTTAATTAATGGATTTGGCTGTTGTTTAGTAGCTGATTGGTTCATTTTCATAGGTATTTGTAATTTGAAAACGACAGGGCATAAAAAATATTGTTTATCTGCTCTATCAGTAACGTAAATTATTCCCAAACAGATTTAAGCGGATACATAATAGCTTGTTGTAAGGGTAATTTTCCTTTGTTGTTATACAACTGTATGCTGTCTAATATTTGTGTTGGGAAAAATAATGATGTAAGTACAACAGAACCATCGTCAGCAAATAATTCCACCGAAGAATGATCGATAAAAATATGCAATTTTATAAGATTACTGTTTAATATCCGTGGCGCTATTGCTTTGCCGGTAAATGAAGTTGAAAAAGAAGTATCTCCTGCACTGCTTCGGTCAATATAGAACTGGTTTAGTTCTTTATTATAACCAACCTTTAGTATTTCGTTTTCATAATTTGAAAAACTAACGCCTACATCTGTGGCAGTTGATTTGGAAAGATCGAAGGAAACAATAACTTCAGTAAGCCCTTTGGTAATATTTGGTTTGGCAATGGATATCACCTGCGGTTTTTGTTGTAAGGCCACCAAATTTTTTACCGGTGTTGAAAATAAACGGTGACCAGCTACCGTATTTTTTAATGATAATTCTCTTGGTATTGTCATGGCGCTGCGCCAGCTTTTTGTTGGTACCAGCTGTGCATAATTCCAGTTGCTCATCCAGCCGAGAAATAACTTTTGATCTCCTGTATTGCTCCAGGTAACACCAGCATAATCATCGGGACCAAAATCAAGCCAGTAAATAGTTTCTTTACTGTTAGCATTCACAAAAGTTTGTCCATTAAAATCACCAACAAAATATTGAGTGGCGCTGCCACCATTTGGGCCGCCATTTCCAATGCTTACTATCAATACCCACTTTGTATTCTTAGTGCCGTCAATTTTCATTTCCACGAGGTCAGGGCATTCCCATACGCCGCCGTGGCTGCCATCCTCTTTGCCAAATGTTCCGGTATAGCTCCATTCTTTTAGATTTTGTGAGTGGTAAAATTCTATTCTATCGGCAACGGCCAGCACCATTACCCAGTGTTTTGATGCCTGGTGCCAGAATACTTTTGGGTCACGGAAATCTTTGGTGCCCTGGTTTTTTATCACCGGGTTGTTTTCATATTTTTTCCATGTCCTGCCTTTGTCCAGGCTATACGCCATGCCCTGGTATTGAAAATCTGTCGCAACTCCAGCCTTTTCTTTTTTCAGGTCATGATAGGTAAATAAAGCTACCAATGGTTTCTCAACTCCTCTTTGCAACCCCGAAGTATTGTTTTTATCAACCACCACACTGCCTGAAAAAATCAACCCCAGCGAATCCGGATATAATGCAATGGGCAAATGTTGCCAGTGAACTAGGTCTTTGCTGATGGCATGTCCCCAGTGCATGGGGCCCCACATGGTACTGTCTGGATAATACTGGTAAAACAAATGGTATTCGCCTTTGTAATAAACCATGCCGTTCGGATCGTTCATCCATTTTGCAGGCGGAGAGAAATGAAATTGTGGACGGTGTTTTTCTTTGTAGTTTATTTTTTGGCTGAATACGCTGGAGGAAAATAAAAGTAGCAATAATGAAGTAAATCTGAGCATAGTAATCGTTTTATACAATCCCTTTCACTTTAAAGTTACAAAAGTCGATTGTTTATTTTATTGTTAAGTATAAACTACCATGTTGTATGGGTTTTTACTTTACCGGGTTAAAAAATTAGAGTTTACAAAAATCGGAGCATTAAATTTTAGTGCGATTGTTGTTGCATCAACGGGCCTGACTCTGAATTTAATTAAGCCACTGTCTTTTTTACAAATAATTTTTGCAGTATATACTTCATTTATCAAGCTGTCAATAAACGCCTCTTTTACAGTGTAACCCAATTTTATAATTACTTCCTGCAAAACATCAAGAGGCAGAGGAGCGGTCGGTTTCATATTCTCAATAGTAACAGCAAGTTCCTGAGCTTCGTACTTTCCAACTAACATCGCAAGTTTTAAAGTCTTGTCTTCTTTCGAACCAAATGTCAACTCGTATTCTTCTGTTTTATTTGGAACATTCACTAATGATAACACTTCAACTTCGGCAGTCAATGATGGCAGCTTATTTATATCTACGTTTGATTTTGGTTGTCCGCAAGAAATTGCAAAAATTATTATTACAATAAGCAGAAGAACGTTAATACTATTTTTTGATTCTCTTAATTCACACACAATGAATATTCTTTTTTAAGTAAAACTCTTCTATAAAAATAAAGAATGTATCCTTAATCGGAATCAATAATCAATCACCTGCTCCTCCATCACTTTCGGCATTTTCCTGAACTCATATTGCTGGTTGCGTAACTGTGGTTCAAAGCCTGCTTCTTTGATAGCAGCCTGGATGCTTTTGCTTGTAAAACGGTGGGGAGCACCTGCAGCACTTACCACATTCTCTTCGATCATAATACTTCCAAAATCATTTGCACCTGCATTCAAACATATCTGTGCTGTTTTCTTTCCTACAGTGAGCCAACTTGCCTGTATGTTTTTTACATTGGGCAACATAATGCGGCTCATAGCGATCATGCGTATGTATTCTTCCGGCGTGGTTAAATTATGTACGCCTCTTATTTTCGCCAGCAGTGTATCAATGTCCTGGAAGGTCCAGGGTATAAATGCAATAAAACCTTTAGCCTGTTCCGGTTTGCGGCTTTGCACTTCCCTTATTTTTACCAAATGCTCAAAACGTTCCAGCAATGTTTCCACGTGGCCAAACATCATAGTGGCGCTGGTAGTGATATTTAATTTGTGTGCTTCATGCATTACATCAAGCCATTCCTGGCTGCCGCATTTACCCTTACTTATTAAGCGCCTCACCCTGTCTGAAAGTATCTCCGCTCCCGGCCCCGGCAAACTATCCAGCCCGGCTTCTTTCAGTGCCATCAATACATCTCTGTGGTTGCTTTTTTCAAGTTTGGTAATATGCGCCACCTCAGGTGGACCAAGGGTGTGCAGTTTAATATTTGGATAAAGGCTTTTTAATTCTTTAAAAAGGGTTACATAATAACTCAAGCCCAGTTCAGGGTGATGGCCGCCCTGTAGTAACAACTGCTCACCACCATACCGGATGGTTTCATCAATCTTCTTCTTATACGTTTCAATATCTGTTATGTATGCTTCGGGATGTCCAGGTATGCGATAAAAATTGCAGAACTTGCAATTGGCAATACACACATTGGTAGTATTGAGGTTGCGGTCAATTATCCAGGTTACTTTGCCATGCGGCACCTGTATCTTTCTTAATTCATCTGCCACAAACATCAGCTCTGCCAATGGTGCATTTTCAAATAAAAAAACCCCTTCTTCTGCAGAAAGGAATTCAAAGTTCATCGCCTTTTTATAAAGTTCTGTCAGTTTCATTTCGCCGTTTGGATAATAAATAACAAAATTACGTTCATTAGGTTGTATTTTTATTTATAGCTTGACATGAAAAAAATATTTACTGCTTTTCTTTTTTTTATTTGTTATAAGGTTGCTTCTGCACAGGAAATTTATACTCCCCGTCCGCAGGCAAAGTATATAACCCATTTCCCATTTAAGCAATACAGCGGCGGTGTAATGGTGTTACAGGCTCTTCTCAACGATATTCCCGACACCTTGAATTTTATTCTTGATACCGGCAGTGGCGGCATTTCACTTGATTCTTCCACCTGTGCCAAACTTAATATTAAGCCCAGGCTTTCAGATACCATGGTTACCGGTATGGGTAGCTCACACAAAGCCAAGTTTGTATATAAACAGAAACTGCATTTGCCAGGCTTAACAGTTAACGATCTTGACTTTCATGTAAACGATTACGATGTGCTTACCAGCGTATATGGAGAAAAAATTGATGGCATCATTGGATATAGTTTTTTCCGGCAGTTTATTGTAAAGATCGATTTTGATACGCTGGATATTGAAGTATACCAGCCCGGCGAAATAAAATATCCAAAGCAGGGAACCTTGCTACGGCCGGCCTTTACAGCTTTGCCAATACAAAATGTGACGGTGAAAGACAGGCGCAAGCTTGATTTTAATTTTTATTTTGATACCGGCGCAGGGCTATGTTTTTTAATGAGTGAAGCATTGGCTAACGACAGCGCCATACTTTCATCCAAACGAAAAATAGTGAACACACAAGCCGAAGGAATGGGCGGTAAACTGCAGATGAAGATGTCGGTTGTAAAAATGGTACAGATCGGGCATTACAAGTTCAGGAATGTACCCACGTATATTTTTAAAGATGATTACAATGTAACATCATATCCTTTTGTAGGCGGGCTTATTGGCAACGATCTGTTGAGGCGGTTCAATATAGTTGTTAATTACCCTCAAAGGGAAATACACCTGTCGCCCAACAGGCATTTTTTGGATCCTTTTGATTACGCTTACACGGGTATGGCCACTTATTTCTTAAATGGAAAAATATTAGTGGAAGATATTATGCCCGGTTCGCCGGCAGAAAAGGCCGGGCTTAAGGTAGATGATGTGCTGATAGCGGTAGGCAACAGTTTTTCCAACAATATCATGCAGTATAAAACCATCCTGCAAAGTGCCAATGAAAAAATAAGCATGATCGTAAGCCGCAATGGCGAGGTAGTACAATTGTATATAAAACCCATCAGTATTTTATAATTCCCGCTGTTTAATCTTTCATTCATCTTGAAGGCGAGCCCTTAACTTTGCGCCCATGATAAATTTTGACAGGTTTACATTAGCCAATGGCTTAAAGGTATTGGTGCATGAAGATAAAAACACACCCATGGTGGTGGTGAACGTGATATATGATGTAGGCGCAAGGGATGAAAACCCGGAGAAAACAGGCTTTGCCCATTTGTTTGAACACCTGATGTTTGGTGGTAGTGTGAATGTGCCTTTGTATGATGAACCATTGCAATTGGCCGGCGGCGAAAACAATGCCTTCACCACCAACGATATGACTAACTATTACTGCCAGTTGCCGGCAGAAAATGTGGAAACCGCTTTTTGGCTCGAAAGTGACCGCATGCTAAGCCTTGCCTTTGGCGAAAAAAGTTTGGAGACACAACGAAAAGTGGTGTGTGAAGAATTTAAAGAGCACTACATCAATAAACCTTACGGCGATGTACAGCATAAATTAAGAGAGCTGGCATACACTGCACATCCCTACCGCTGGATGACGATCGGAAAAGAACTGAAACATGTGGAAGATGCAACACTGCAGGATGTAAAAGATTTTTTTCATAAACATTACACGCCATGCAATGCCACCCTGGTTGTTGCAGGAAATATAACAACAGAAACAGTTAAAGAACTTTCTGAAAAATGGTTTGGTCCCATACCTGCCGGGGAAAAGTATAACCGCCAACTACCGGCAGAGCCAACTCAAACAACGCCAAGAAAGCTGGAAGTAAAAGCAAATGTGCCATTAGATGCTTTATATAAAGCATGGCATATTTCATCAAGGCTTGATGACAGGTATTACTCCACAGAATTGATAACAGAAATTTTAAGTGGTGGTGGTTCATCCCGTTTGTTCCAGGCATTGGTGAAAGAGAAAAAATTATTCAGCAATATTGAGTGCAGCCATTTTGGAAGCTTTGATACAGGCTTATTGGTTATTGAGGGCAAATTAGTGAAAGGCGTAAGCATGAAAGATGCAGAAGCCGGTGTGATGGAAGAGGTAAATAAACTAACGCAGGAAGGCATCAGTGAAAAAGAATTGCAGAAAGTAAAGAACAAAACAGAAAGCATGCTGGCATTTGAAGATATGAGCCTGATGAACAGGGCAACCAATATTGCGATCTATGAATTGCTGGGAGATGCCGACCTCATTAATAAAGAACTGGGCCGCTACCAGGAAGTAACCGCAGCAGAAGTTAAAGAAGAGTGCGGCAGGATATTTAATGAGAACAACAGCAATACATTGTATTATTATTCTAACAATTAATAGTTTTCCGTACTTAAAATAAAAAGAATTAAATGCTTGACAGAACAATTGCGCCGCCAATAAAAGATGCCATAGAATTCTCCCTTCACCTGAAGCCTTATACAAAATATGTGTTGGATAATGGCGTGCAGGTATTTGCCATTGACGCAGGCAACCAGGAAGTGCTGCAGATGGAAATGGTGTTTTATGCAGGTAATAGTTTTGAAGCTGCCAACACTGTGGCAGCAGCCACTAATCATTTACTTAAAAACGGCACCAGCACAAAAACAGCGTTTGAAATAAATGAGGCATTTGAGTATTACGGCGGCTTTTGCACCCGTTCCTGTCATAATGAAACAGCAGTGGTATCGCTTCATACACTCAGCAAATATTTACATGAACTGTTGCCGGTGATAAAAGATATGATCACCGATTCTGTTTTCCCTGAAAATGAATTGAAGATATATAAACAGAACAGCAAACAAAAGCTAAGTGTAAGTTTAAAGAAATGTGATTTTGTTGCCAACCGTCTTATTGATACTTACCTGTATGGCCCACAACATCCTTATGGTAAATACACTATTGCTGCGGATTATGATGCCATTACTGTTGAACAACTGAAACAACATTTTAACCAGTATTATGTAAATGGAAGCTGTGCAATATTTGTTGCCGGAAAATTACCCGATGATCTGTTTGAACAACTCAACAAACAATTTGGCTTGTTAAAACTGGCTCCTCATAGTAAACCTAAAGCCACAAACATTGTTGTTCCTGCAACAGAGAAAAAATACCGCATACAAAATGATGCAAAAGGTGTACAGGGTGCCATAAGGATAGCAACAGCTTTTCCTAACCGGCATCATCCTGATTTTACAAATATGATGGTATTGAATACAGTTTTTGGTGGCTACTTTGGTTCAAGGCTCATGAGTAATATAAGAGAAGATAAAGGTTATACATACGGTATACACAGTTTTGTACAAAATCATTTGCATGACAGCGCCCTGGTGATAAGTACAGAAGCCGGTAAAGATGTTTGCGAAGCAGCGGTGACCGAAGTATATAAAGAGATGGATATTTTAAGAAATGAGTTGATTGACGAAGAGGAGTTGTTGCTGGTTCGGAATTATTTGATCGGTATAATACTTGGCGACCTTGATGGCCCTTTTCATATCATCGGCCGCTGGAAAAATATAATACTGAATGACCTGGATGAAAACTATTTCTATAACTCGGTAAATACTATAAAAAATATCTCTGCTGAAGAACTAAAACAACTGGCAAACAAATACTTTATACCAGGTAATTTTTACGAACTGGTTGTAATTTAAATTTTTTTACCGCATCTTTAAATCGGCAACCTGCAAATATGAAATTTATTTTAAAGATACTGATCACTACTATTAATGCTTTTATACTGGCGCATATACTGCCCGGTATTAAGATTGACAATTTTTTTGACGCTATTATAGTGGCAATAGTGTTGGCCATATTAGATGCATTTGTAAAACCGCTGTTAATATTATTTACTTTGCCGGCAACGATATTGACGCTTGGGCTTTTCCTCTTTGTAATAAACGCTTTTATTATCATGATCGCCGAACATTTTGTCGATGGGTTTCATATCGAAAGCTTTTGGTATGCTCTTCTGTTCAGCGTTCTTCTTTCCTTTTTCAATTCTTTTGTACACAAGCAGGCGTTTAAAGAGAAGGATGCAAAGAGTAATAATGGATAAATTGTTGAATGGTTAAATTGTTGGGGGTCCTTTTAAAATTTAAGTCTCCAACAACAATTTAGCAATATAACCATGCAACAATTTCCTCTAACTTCACAGCCTCAAATTTTCAACCTACTTTTACGATATGCAGTTCCATAGAAACAACTTCTCTAGCGAAGAGTTAGTAAGCATTTATAAAAAGATCTTACTGCCAAGAATGATCGAGGAAAAGATGCTGTTGTTGCTGCGGCAGGGAAAAATATCCAAATGGTTTAGTGGTATCGGGCAGGAAGCCATAGCTGTTGGTGCCACCATGGCATTAGATGAAGATGAATGGATAATGCCTTTGCACCGCAACCTTGGTGTGTTCACCACCCGTAATATGCCGTTGAATAAATTATTCAAACAATGGCAGGGCAATAAAGATGGTTACAGCAAAGGACGGGAAAGAAGTTTTCATTTTGGAACAAAAGAACATCATATCTGCGGAATGATCAGCCATCTCGGCCCACAAATGGCCATTGCAGATGGCGTTTCATTAGCGCATAAATTAAGCAACGAACAAAAAGTATCACTTGCCTTTACAGGCGATGGCGGCACCAGCGAAGGGGATTTTCATGAAGCATTAAATGTGGCTGCCGTGTGGGATCTGCCCGTGATATTTTTAATTGAAAATAATGGTTATGGATTAAGCACGCCGGTGAATGAACAATACCGTTGTTTTAGTTTGGTGGAAAGGGCGAAGGGTTATGGAATGGAAGGCGTTCGTATTGATGGCAATAATATTTTAGAAGTGTATGACACTATTAAAGGCGTACGCAATTATTGTATCGAAAATCAAAAGCCATATCTGATCGAATGCATGACCTTCCGCATGAGGGGGCATGAAGAAGCAAGTGGTGTAAAATATGTGCCGCCTGCATTGTTTGAATTATGGGAGAAGAAAGATCCGATAAAAAATTACGAGCAATTTCTGCTTGAGCAAAACGTATTAACCCAACCTGCGGTTGATGAAATAAAAAATTCTACCAAAGAATATATTGAAGCAGAATTAAAAATGGCGTATGATGCGGCACCCATTGTTCCTGATACAGACGAAGAGATAGACGATGTGTACGCTCCCCGGTCGGCACCGCAGGTGAGACCGGACACCAATAAGAAAGTAGGGCGCTTTGCTGCAGCAAGCGGCCAACCATCAACGGCCAACGACCAACGATCAACGACCAATGAAAAACGTTTTATCGACGGCATTAAAGAAGGCCTTCATCAGTCAATGGAAAAACATCCGAACCTTGTTTTGATGGGACAGGATATTGCAGAGTATGGCGGCGCTTTTAAAATAACAGAAGGTTTTGTGGAGGCGTTTGGCAAAGCAAGAGTTCGCAACACACCAATTTGTGAAAGTGCCATTGTTGGTGCTGCATTAGGCTTATCTCTGAAAGGATATAAAGCAATGATGGAAATGCAGTTTGCAGATTTTGCAACTGTGGGTTTTAACCAGATCGTAAATAACCTTGCAAAAATTTATTACCGCTGGGGGCAAAATGCAGACGTGGTGATCCGGATGCCAACTGGCGGCGGTGTTGGTGCTGGCCCTTTTCACAGCCAGAGCAATGAAGCCTGGTTTGTGCATACACCGGGATTAAAAGTTGTTTATCCTTCCACACCAGCAGATGCAAAGGGATTATTGATCGCTGCTATTAATGATCCTAATCCTGTATTGTATTTTGAGCACAAGGCTTTATATCGCAGCATCAGCGGACCTGTGCCGGATGAATATTATGAAGTGGAGATTGGTAAAGCGAGATTGGTGCAGGAAGGTGATGATATTACTATTATCACTTATGGTGCAGCAGTACATTGGGCGCTTGATTATGCAAAAAATAATCCTTCCATTTCATTATACATTCTTGATCTGAGAACATTGCTGCCGCTTGATTATGACGCTATACAAACGGCTGTGAAAGCAACAGGCAAGGTTTTGTTGCTGCATGAAGACTCATTGACCGGCGGTATTGGTGGTGAAATAGCAGCATGGATTGCTGAGCATTGTTTTGCAAGTTTAGATGCTCCTGTAATGCGTTGTGCATCTTTAGATACTCCGATACCATTTAATATTGAGCTGGAGAAAAATTTTATGGCGTATAGCAGGTTGGGAGAATGTATAGATAAACTTCTGCAATATTAATTTGCTTCAAATTGTATGGAATGAAAAAATTCTTGCTTTCATTATGTATTTTGTTTTGCTCATTTCCTTCATCATGGGCGCAAAAAAATGAAGAAGCGACAATCAAAAATGTTTTAGAAATTCAGCGCCTTGCCTGGCATAAAGGGAACCTGGAAGAGTATATGCAAGCCTACTGGCAAAACGATTCACTGATGTTCATTGGTAAAAGCGGCATTACTTATGGCTGGAAGCAAACATTGGAAAACTATAAAAAGAATTACCCTGACAACTGCAATGGGTAAACTTGATTTTGAATTTGTAGAGATAAAAAGGCTTTCAGTAATATATTATTTTGTAACAGGCAAATGGCATTTAACAAGAAGTGTCGGAAATGTTGGTGGCTGGTTTACTTTGTTGTTACGGAAAATAAAAGGTAAATGGGTAATTGTAAAAGATCACAGTAGTTAGTTTTATTCATCAATCTCTTTAAACCCTTTCCATTTTTTTCTAAAGTAAATGATCAGCAGGATGAAGGTTGTTAAGAAAAAAATATAGTAAACCAATAATAAAAATTGCAAAAACGGAAAGATATTGATAATGAAGATGAAACAACTACAACAGTGTTTTTCAAAAATAATTACGAGAACAAAAAGTTTAATACATCAATTAATTCCGATA
>JAZKGV010000298.1:0-3385 GCA_040385725.1 Bacteroidota bacterium
GAAGACGCTGATGTAAAAACTAATACTATCAATAACTTAAGTAATGCGATATCTACTCTTCAAAAGGATAACAAAGAAAAAGAAGAAATAATTCATCATTTAGATAAACAGGTTTTTGGAATGAAGGATAGCATGAGATTGAAGGAAGAAAAAGAATATACACTTAAAAGAACCCCTCCTGAAATTGAAGTAAAACCTTTTTTGGATTCATCTGGGAATATTTACGTTCAAGTTCGATTACTTAATGAGGTTCCAATATCGGTGAGAGTATCCATAGCTAGAGGTGATAAAAAGCCAATACATAGGAATTTTGCAACTATTGGACCGGATCCTAAAGTTTATCCTACTCAACCAATTTATCACTCAAAGGAAGACAATATAAATAGTGGACAATTCCCTTCAGACTCTACATTTGAATTAGTTGTAACTATAAAATATTGGTCTATTTACTTGGAGGAAACTCAAATTGCTGGGCTTTTAAAACATTTCCAAAAAACTTTTTTAGTAAATCGGAAAGAGTTCTTTTTGGAAATGAAGGAAGTTAAGAAATAGTATTCCTTACCCAGCTATCCGTAGGTTCTTCTTCCGCTCCAAGTCTCCTCAAATAAGTTAGAGTTCCAAGGCGAGTCTCTGCCAAAGCCATGTGTGTGAGCCAGCAGGACTCGCCGCCACTCAGCAGAGTGCATAAGTTATCTCCATTAAATCAAAGTCGCTAATAAGTAGGCGGCGAGTCCCACGGCCTTGCTGCAAAGCCATTCATGCAGAACATCGCCTTGGAATCTTCGAATTTATAGAGTGGATGTATTCAAGTTGAAGACTCAGGAGATAAATAAATGCCAAATAATTTTAAGGTGTTAAATTAAATTCTACTATTGAAATAAAATAATCAGTATAATAATTATTAGAAGTGTTATACTCGGCAATTCTTACAACATCTCCGGCTTTTAGCCAAACAGGGAAATAAACATTCCTGGTAGTACTGGAATTATAAATGTATATGTCAAAAACTTTTATGCCATTCACTACAAGATAAACAGGGTAGGTTACATAGCCGTAAGCACCGGATGCAGATTCAATTTTCCATACTTTACCAGTTGGCACTGTCCAGGCAGCAGTTGAATCGCCTGCATTGTTTGTAGTTGCAAGGTGGCCTGAGTAAGTGAGTACCTGGCTAAACTGCAGGTTAGATTGTGAATGCACTGCAACAGAACAAAGCACCGATAGCAGCAAGAGGAAAACATTTTTATTCACCATTGGTTTGTTTTATAAAAGTTTTGCCAACAATAGTAAAAAAAAATATTCACAATTTGCTGATTGCTTTCTTTATTCCGCAGCTTCTTACATAATCAGTGCTAAAATACGGTTCTCTGGAATAGCCCCCACATTAGCGCAAGCATCCCTAAAATATAAAACTGTTAGTTGGCGCAAGCGTCCGCTTGAAACAAGCAACCGGAAATGATGATGCCAGAAAGAGCAATAATTTCTACTGCAGGTTGGTAAAATAAAAAGCGCCTTTCACTGACAGGTTTTGATTTATTTCACTGCCAGAAGAATTTCCGGGTGATCCTATTAATACATCGAGGCTGTTACCATCTATAGCAACTGCTCTTCCAAGCGTATAGCCATTTGTTGAAGCATCTATTTTATCAATAGTCTTTATAAGTGTCCATGTATTACCAGTTCGTTGATAACAAAATACACGGCCAGGATAACAACAGGTTGTGAAAGGCAGGATTGTTGTTCCACCAATCGCAAGATAATCACCCGAAAGACAGACTGAAGTTCCGTAACGGGAAGTTATGCCAGGAGGTACAGTAAGAGTGCTTTGGAATATCCAGCCACTATCTGCACAGATGTATGTTTGTGCCCGGTTGCCGCCTACACCACCTTCACCTATTACTGCATAGTTGCCATCAATGCTGGCAGCTTTTCCAAGATTAAGTAAACCATCAACCAAATTACGAGTGGGTGAGCGGAGTTTTCGCAATGGCAACCAGGTATTCCCGTTTTTTTTATACGGATAGGCAGAGCCAAGAAACAAATTAGAAAAAGGATCGCTTCCTACAGTATCGGTTGGGGCTGCTATAACCAGTTTATCGCCATTCAAAACAACTACAGTCCCAAAGCCATCAAAAGAAGTTTTGTCTACAGCAACAAACTTTTCCTGCTGTGCCCAGGCAGTGCCTGTCCTTGAAAACATATATGCAGATCCACAATCTATGATGCCACTTTCATCATCCTTTGGCGCTCCCACCAGTACATAGTCACCATAAATAGAAACAGCAGCCCCAAATAAATCTCCACCTGCACCGTCAATAGCAGTTAGTTTAGCCTGCTGTGCCCATGTGTTACCAGTGCGCATGAATATGTATGCAGCGCCTGTGGTTGTAGCATTATATGTACCCACTACTGCGTAATCATCTTTTATTGATACTGAATAGCCAAAATAATCTCCAGCTGCCACATCACTGGCCGTTAGTTTAGCATGAAATTGCCAACCTGTGGTGGTATCTTTTTTCATTACATATACAGCGCCTTGTCTTCCGGTGCCGTTTATACTGTCTAATGGAGCACCTATAAAAGCATAGTTACTGTCCATTGCAACTGAAAAACCAAGATGATCATTCACCTGGCTTTGTGTAAGTTCCCTTGTAAAAGGTGGTAAGTCCTTATCGGTAAATGAACCTACAGCAGTCCATTTAGCACCATCATACAGGTAAAGACTGTTCTTATCAGTATCAAAAACAAGCAAGCCTATTGCAGGGTTTACTATTGCTTTTCGTTGCGGTGTACTCATTCTTGGTAAAAGCAAGCCCCTGGTGTTACTGTACACATCCAGTTCGGCACTGGGGTTTGGATTGTTGGTACCAATACCTATTTGTGCATTTACATTATTAACTGAAAAAAATAAAACAGAAATAAATACAGCAGGAAAGAACATCCTGCGAAGCTGGAAGATGTTAGGAATAAACATAAGAGTTGTTTTGTAATTACGAATATAAAGTTTTCAGAACAAATAGATCTCAATGTTTTTTACAGGCTTACGCTGCCTTTTTTCTCTTACACGTATAAAATAAAAATTGGTTTTTTCCACCCTTTTGGATATTTTCATTGTATAAATATGGGATTCCTATTCTTCTACCAATAAGAATTATCATTACCTAACCAAACAACTAATAACGCTATGAGAAAGCTACTCGTTAGTTTGATCTTATTATCCAGCTTAACCGGCAACTCACAGATCGTAAATATTCCAGATCCTGTTTTCAAAAATGCGTTATTGAATTATCCCACAGCCATCGATACAGATTTTGACGGTGAGATACAGGTATCAGAAGCGCTGGCTGTTCATAAATTAGTTTTTAATTCGAGGAATTTCACCAGC
>JAZKGV010000299.1:0-28348 GCA_040385725.1 Bacteroidota bacterium
GTTGTTATAGGTAATGGTTGTTTCACCCCATGTTACAGAAGGCACATCAAATACCTGCACTGTTACAGAAGGATCATTTGGCCAATACAAACTGCCATACAATCTCAACCTTACAGAACTGCTATTGCCTGGCAAGGATGAAATATTAAAACGCAAAAACGACTGGTACGTTTTACCTGCAGTGGTGGAGTTGTTTGATGTTAGTGAAAAGTAAGGCCCGTAATTGGCGTTACTGGAATCTCCATCCCTTACACGGGCATCGGCCACGGGGCCAAGTACGATAGTTGATTGAGAAGCAGTGTAAGTGATCCTGTATACCGCACTGTTTGCCCGGGAAAGAAAATATAAATTACCATCCGGCCCTGTGATGATAGAAACCGGGTTGCCGCCAATATTGCTGGCAAAATTTGCACGGGTTGCTGTGCTACCGTTCAGGGTCAACATATCTATCCAGTTACCACAATAGTCAATGTAAAAATATTTACCAATATATGAAGACGGATAATTGGTGGAAGAAGGATTAAAAAATGTTCCCCCTGTAATGGCACAACCCTGGCCGATAGCTGAACCATGTGAGTATGCATATAGAGGGTTTCTGTAAGCCGTGTTGGAATTAAAACCTTCGGCATTAGGCCAGCCATAATTACCACCACTTACCTGTGCAGTGTTTATTTCTTCCCAGGTATTTTGTCCCACATCATTTATAAACAAACGCCCTGAACCCGGTTGAAAAGTAATAGTGTAAGGGTTCCTGAGACCATAACACCAGATGCGCTGCCTTGCACCAGTTCCGGTAAATGGATTGCCTGGCGGCACAGTTCCATCGCTGTTGATACGCAACACTTTTCCCAGGTAATTATTCAACGATTGCGAATTGGCACCGTTTGCATTTTCGCCTACACCGATATATAATTTACCATCAAGACCAAACGCCAATGTGCCGCCATTGTGATTGGTTGCGCTGCTCAACGGATCAAGATTGAGAATGGGAAATTCGCTGCCGCCAACCACTACATCTCCATTTGCAGTAAAGCGGCTCACACGGTTATTTGCACCCGAAGCCAAAGTATAATACAGGTAAATAAAATTGTTGGTTGCAAATGCCGGATCAAAAGCAATGCCGAGCAAACCACGTTCACCATTTGGATTTACATTTAATGAAATGAAGGGTTGTGCAAGCAAAGCACCATTTTTAATAATTCTTAATTGCCCTGTTTGCTGTGCTACAAACAAGCGGCCATCAGGAGCAAAAGCCATTACAGTAGGATTAGTAATACCATTTGCCACCAGTACCTGGTTAAAACCAGTTGGCAAATTTTGGCTTTCAGCGGTATTAAAAAGAAAAAGATTACTGATTATAAAGAGGGTGACCATCACAACATTTCTTTGCAGCATGATAACAATGCTGCCTGCTTCTGTTGTACGGCGATAAAATACAGAGAGTAGTTTTGATTTCATAAAAAATAGAATTAGTTGGTAATTGAGAATACTGCATTGGCAACAAAAATGATACCCGTGCAAAAGGCTGGACTTTCTATCACATTATCAATAAAAATATTTTTGAAAGACAAAACTTATATCCCGGTTTGGGGAAGAAAATACATGATGAGCTATTTCACAAATAAAAAAAATGACCGGGAAATTCCGGTCATTGCTAAAAGATTTTTTTTGTTTCTATTTACATGGATTCACTGCTACTTTACCTCCGCCATCTGTTGGCATTCCACCAATGGCTTTCCCTTTTAATGCAGCATTCACAAAACTGGTACGCCTGTTTTGCGCCTTGCCTTCTGTTGTGCTGTTGGTAGCTACAGGTTTAGTATCGCCAAAGCCAACAGGAAGCAAACGGTTACAATCAACACCCAAAGCAACCAGTTTGTCGCTAACTGCCTCTGCTCTTTTTTCTGACAACGTTTGATTGGCTTCCGCATCACCGGAATTATCTGTATGTGCTTCTATTCTTAATAAGCTGATATAAGATTTGTCTTCGAGGTATTTTTTAATTACCAGCAAGGCTGCATCACTTTCGGGTAACAGCTCTGCTGTACCGCTTTTAAATTGTATTTCCTTTTGGATCTTTACTTCATTGCCCTCCAGTTTATATTCCTGTGCAGAAACACCCAGCATAAAACGAGAAGCCATACAGCTTGCTATAAATTTTATCGTTGTCATCATCTGAATTTTAGAAAAGCAAATTCGGCAAAATTTAAGAGACGGCAATACCTGTTGAAAGGTATTTGTACATTATAATGCATCCTTACTTTTTTTTCCCCGTTTAAAGATGCCTTTTACTTTCTGCAGCATTACTTTAAGTTCGGCCTCACTATAAAACAAACCATATTGCAACACAAAAATTACCGACATACCATAGAGCATAAAGAAAGAAAAAATAAAACTGTGCATCAGTAAAAGCAGGAATAGCACCCAGGAACGAAACCGCCTGAACCAGACTAAAAACGGGGCAGCCAGTTCTAATATTATAGTGCCGTAGTTTAAGGCATATAAAACTACTTTCGGCAGTTCAATTGTTTTATTATTGCCTGCAAAAAGAAAATAATGTTCATTATTGATAAAGTAGTGAATCGCCATTCCACTTCTCCATAAAGGATCATTTATCTTACCAAGTGCCGACATAAAATAAACAAAACAGAGGTTGATCATAATAGAATAGGCAAGCAGGTTGCTAAGCATATTATACAGCCTTTCATTTTGCCACGATAATGGTTTTCTTTTAAACAGCGTAAAATGAGAAAAGGTATTGGCACCGGCCAGATAAAAGGTGAGCAGCAAAGCCATAATATCACCGCCATTGCTGAACCTGGCATTGATGAGCTTGAGAATAGCAAACGAAAAAAACACCAAAACAGAAACAAGGTTTCTCCCTATCCCAAAAATATTCAGCACCAGCAGCAACATGCACAGCCATATCAGCAGCATATAATGTTCCTTTATGCTTTGCATATAGCCGTAAAAAATGTACGGAACACCGGGCTTGACTGAAAAAAAACTGTTGTTGCTATATAATAATTCAAATGCAGGCCAGCGAAACAATAACTCTTTTAACAGCCATACACTGATTGCCACTCTTAAAAAAGCAAGGTAAAAAGCTTTTTCGTTGTTTTGCTGCAGGCGTTGTGACAGTTGAGAAATACTGAACAAGGTTTAGAATGGTTTATAGCTGGAAAAAAATATGGTTTGATCGTTTGTATTAAATACGGGGCTGCCCGGCGCTGTTGATGGTAAAATGTAGTGATGAAATATGATGAGTTGAAATTCTTTTCCTTTGGTATCAATACCCATTTCATGCATTGCATGCCTTGCATAATTTTCAAGGTTTGTTAAATTGTCTTTGTTGCGGTTGTCTTTTTCTATCGCTGCAGATGATTGCTCAACATAAAAAAGATCATCTTTCCCGGCAACTTCCTTCTTTAACCGTGCTGCCTTATTTTCTGCATTTTTACCCGTATTGGTAATTGTTGTATGAACCAGCCTTTCCAATGCTTCCTCGTAACTATTGAACGGGATATACTTTTTCCTTTCGGCCATTTGGTAACCGGCAAGGTTTATCGTGTCGGTTGTAGAAGAATTGTTTATTGTTCTAAGTACCAGGTTCAACTGTACACTGTATTTTTTTGTATAAGAAAACAGGCGCCAGTTTTGATTAAACAGCGATGAATAAAAAAGTGATTGCCGGGGAAACACATCACGGGTTGGTTTACTAAAAAAAACAAGAGAGATTACAAATATCCAGTAAGAAAGAAAGCCGGCAAGCAGTAAAAAGGATAGCGCTTTATACAACGTATCCTTTTTTGACAAATCCTTTGTACTCATTGTTATCAGCTTTCTAATGCAGTAAAGATAATCAGCATATTTTATTCACCCATCACTTCTTCCTTTCCCCGTCCGACTGTGTCATCCGGGCGGACCTTTCTCCAGATCTTATGCTTAGCCCCATCCATCTTTACGATCTTCGGTGTGAATTTTCCCACAACATCCACCAATGCTTTCTGGCTTTGCATCACCAATTCAATATCCTTATAAGCAAAAGGTGATTCATCCAAACCTCCACCCAACAATTTTATACCAAACTTTTTCAGTTCATCTTTAAACTGTTTGTCTGTTACAGATTGTATCGCTCTTGTACGGCTCATCTTTCTTCCTGCGCCATGTGATGCCGAGTTAACAGCAGCTGTTTCACCTTTCCCTTTTACGATAAAGCCATCAGCCGTCATGCTGCCGGGAATAATTCCTAACACATCCTTACCTGCAGGTGTGGCGCCTTTTCTATGCACAATTACTTCCTTACCATCCAGCATTTCTTTCCATGCAAAGTTGTGATGGTTCTCCACCATCTTTAATGGCGTACGACCCAACTGCTTTGCAATTTTTTCATGAATGATATGATGACAGGCAGATGCATAATCACCAGCCAGGTTCATGGCGTTCCAGTATTCAATACCAGCTTCTTCATCAAGTGTTAACCATGCAAGGTTCTTTGTGTCCTGCGGCAAACGTCTTTTGCTGATAGCAATTTTTGTATAATGGTTGGCAATGTTTGCACCCAATGCTCTTGAACCGGAATGTGATAACAAGCCAACATATTCACCTGCTGTAACTCCGAGTACAGCATCTTTCTCTTTTATCTCAATCACACCAAACTCTACAAAGTGATTACCACTGCCGGATGAACCCAATTGTTTCCATGCCCTTGTATGCAAACTCTTTAATAAAGGCAATTGAAAAAACAATGGGTTGTCCATTACCTCATGGTCAGGTGAACGATCAAACTGTTGGCCGCTGCCAAACAAAGTAGCTTCGTTGATCTCCCTTGCAAAATAATTTTCCCTTTGTATTAACTCTTTCGGATCAATATCAAAGATGCTCAGGCACATCCTGCATCCAATATCCACACCAACACCATAAGGTATTACTGCATTGTCTGTTGCCAGCACGCCACCTATCGGTAAGCCATAGCCGCTGTGTGCATCGGGCATTAAAGCGCCAGCCACACTGATTGGTAATTTAGCCGCCTGGTACATCTGGTGCATCGCTCCTTCTTCAATATGCTCCTGCCCGAATACATTGAATTGGATTCCGTGTTGATTCAGTGAAATATTTAAGCCTTCTGCTTCTGGCTCGGGCATTAATTTTTCTGCAATGGTTTTTAGTACTTCATCATCCAGATAATTTTCAGGCGCATTGAGTATTCCATTTAGTATTTCAAATGCTTCTTCTTTTGTATGATGTTTATAATGTTTCTCCATCACTGTCATTGCCACGCTTATTACCGGTCCTTCCGGGAAGCCGAGGGCTCTTAATTCTTTTCCGTTTATTTTTAATTTGCTCATTTTTTTGTTTTATTCTGTTCTAGAAACGGCACGTAAGTAAACTAGTTTATTAAATATGCTGCTAACACATTGTTCCTTTGTAAATTCTGTTTTTATTTTATCGTCTAATTTGTTGTACAGCGAAAAATTATTATAATAGTAGGTTTTATTGTTAAGCATCAATAATACTCCACTGACATGTTTAACTGCATTTATATGAGTATAATAAAATCCATTCATCTCTGATTCGTACTTATTAAGATGTTGATAAAAAAGTAAATCCCCATACATAGCCCAAAACAATTCATTTTCATTTATTCCAGCATGGAAGTCAATTTTTAAACAGATGATATAAGGCATATTTAAATTATCTATTAAGCTAGAATATTTTTGAAATTTTTTCACAAATTCACTGTTTAGTGAATTTAATCTACGTATATCAATATCAATAGAGTTTGAATTTCCTATTATACAAACGTGTTGATGCTTTTGGGTAATACTAGTTATTGTAAACTTGAAATTTTCATATAAAATAACTTCTGCATTTAAAACGCAATTTTGAGATAGCCAAGAAGAAAAATCACTTGCAATCTCTTTTTCGTCATATAAGGAAACATCAAAATATTCGTCGAGAAAATCCATTTTAACACCACAGCTAATTTGTATATTTTCAACTTCTTCCCATAAGCGATTTTCAAAATCGCTCCGCTTTCTATCCTTATTGGTCATGTTTAGCTTTAAGACCTCAACGATTATTTTATGTTCATGCTTTTTGATTGTAAAATCAGGTTTGTACTTAGATTTTCCATAATCCAACATGTATTCTTTTTCCATTTGTATTTCAAATCCCCGATTAGAAAATAATTCGTAGAATTGAAATTCAGTGACAATTGACAAGAAATTTTCTTTATCATTTTCTCTTGTTAATTTTTTCATGAATTTTTTTTTGGCATTATCTTCAATTGAATTAAGCCTTTCCAGAAACTCTGGATGATATTCCAAATATTTTTCCCATAATGTCATGATTTCATATTTTTATTTAAGATGTCCAATGAAGCTTTCCCTGTACAAGTGTGCGACGCAACGATGCTTAATAGCATTCCTAAAGCTAAGTACAAAAAATAAAAAACATCCGGCACCGGAATGATACCGGATGTTAGTTTACTTCTGTGGCACAAATATCTGTTTCAATTGTTCTATCAACACACCGTTACCACTTACACTGATGTTGCTGATCTTGTCTGCAATCTTCTCCACGTATTCCATCTCTTTCAGTTTCCACAACATTGCATTGTCCTCCATCAGCTTGGCAGTGTTCAGCAAGCTACGGGTGCTGGCAGTTTCTTCCCTACGCATGATCGTGTTGGCCTGTGCATTTTTTTCTGCGATCAACACTTTGTTCATGATGTCTTTTACATCACCAGGCAAAATGATATCACGGATACCAAAATCAACCACCTCAATACCCAGCGCTTCCGCTTTATCTTTCACCTGCTGCAATACAAAAGGCGCCATCGCATCTTTCTTTTCCAGCACTTCATCAAAACTGTAACCGGCAATGTATTCCCTCAGCGCCAACTGGAAAGCCACGTACAACTGTTTGTCGTACTCTTTGTTTTTCAAAATGGCTTTCTCCATATCGTTTACACGATACTGTGCCTGTGCGTTGATACGCAAAGCAGCTTTGTCCTTGGTCAGTATCTCCTGGCCATTTACTTCCAGTTGCTGCATACGGGTATCCACTTTGGCTACCAATACAGTGATGCTGTTCTTCCACCAGTAGTACACACCGCTGGTCAATGCCATTGCATATTTACCATCCACGAACAGCAAGGCTTTTTCGTAGCTCTCCACAGTATAGCTCCTTACATAAGGTGCCACCAGTTTGTTCTGCAACACAGCACGGCTGATGTTTTCAGTGATCTCTATCTTGCTGATATCTGCTTTTACAAATTCATAGTTGATGATGCCTTTCCAGAAAGCGTAATGGCCGGCGGTCAATACGTTTTTCAGCAACCCGTTTTCGTATTGCAATACAATTTCATTGTCTTTTACATTCACTACATGCAATGCTTCTGCCAATGCAACATCCTGCAACAATATGTTCAGCTCCACAAATGGAATGAACGGCCTGTTCAAATCATACAGCACTGCGGTTTCATTCCACAACCAGTACTTTCCTTCTTTCAGCATTTTTTTGTACACGCCATCTTTAAATACCAGTGCAATCTGGTAGGCGTTCACTTTGATCCTTTTCATTGTTTTTTGTTTTGGCCACGAATTGCACTAATTGACACAAATGTGTTGTATGCAAGACGTAGTAGTTAAAATATTTGCCACAGATCACACAGATGAACACAGATGTTGTGCAATTGTGATTTTTTTTGTTTTAAAAAAGCCAGCATCATCTTCCACCTAATTATTACGGAAGCCGGTTTCAATATTGTTTGCCGCAACAGTTCATCAATCGCTCGTTCACTACATGTTGTAATGAAATATTATTGCTGAAGTGAAACATCATCCGCTATGTGTACACCAGCCTTCAGGTAATTACCGGGTTGCTTGTTTCTATCTCACCGTGGCGGTACAGAAATGTTGCCGGTTAATAATCCTGGCTTTGTTTGCATCACCTTTTTTTAAGAAGCGGTGGGCTTCTTTCCTCTACATTAACAGTGTAGTGCTCTACCAACTGAGCTATCCGAGTCGTAATCGGAACCGGATTCGAACCGGCCACTTGAGTTGTTGCTCTAACCAACTGAGCTATACCGCTGTAAAGCGGAGAAGGATTTGAACCTTCGACACACAACGTGTTTGGCAGGAACAGCATCTTGATGCAACAGCATACAGGTAGCTATGGCGCCTGCACTGCAGTGTGTTTAAAACACTTGCCTGGTTTGCTGTCAACATGCTCATTCCTGTCTTGCCGTTAAGCAAGCTTTTGTGCCCTCTAAATCTCCCTAAAGGGGAGACTTATTGAGAGCCTGATTATTTAAAGAACTTTTGATTATTGAACTTTTCCAAAGTCCCCTTTAGGGAATTTAGGGGGTCTTAATTCATCAACTGCTCCCTCCTGAAACCAAGTATCTCCATTCTTTCCTGCTTTACTTCCACTTCACCAGGATTTGCGATCTCTGCAATGGTCATCGGCCTGGTAATGCTATCAGTAAAACCTAAGTGAGCGCTTAACCTTTGCGCTTTTTCAATGCTTAGTTTCCCAAACTCATACTTGGCTATCAATCTGCCCTTTCGCATCAGTGCACTATCCACCAGCGTGAGCGAGTTATTAAATGTGCAGATGATCTGTACATTCAGGAAATCTGCCAGTAACCCATCTGAAATATTCAGCAGGTTTGATACGGCTGCATTGTTGCTGATCTTCCTGTCCATAATTACATTTTCTGCATCTTCAATTATCAATACGCTGTTGGGATTGCTTACGAGCAACTGTACAAAGTCCGGGCTGGTGATATCCCCCGCAATAGTTGGCGAAACAAAAAGTATCCGTTTCTTTATTTTACCGATCAGGTAGCGCAGGTAAGTTGTTTTACCGGTTCCCGGTAACCCATGCAACAATACAATGCCTTTGTCTTTATCATTCTTCAGCCGTTTGCAAATGGTATCATTCACTGTTGCAAAATCATCTTCATAAAAAAGCGATAGGTCCAGTTGCGTTCTTTTTACTTCCAGTTCTTTTAACTCAAGCCCGTATTTCCCTTTGCTGATAAGGTTTATTTCCAGCGGCTTCCTGCGCCGGCGTTCCTTAAAGCGTTTCATCAGGCCTGTTGCTTCTTCAATAAAGTTTTCCTGGTTGCCGTCATGGTATATTTCGCAATACCGTATCCCAAACTCAATTACACAGCCATTGTTCATGATGATATAATTTTCATCAAACCCATATTTTTTCTGGCTGTGGTCGTATCGTTTGCTTCCATGTGTTGATGTAACCATTGCAGCAAAATGTGAACATATTGTTTCAAATGCCTTTTCGCCATCTATTCCCCAGATATAGTTTGAACTGGGTATTTTGCCAAAGCGGTATAAATACAGCGACTTGCCGCATAAAAACCCATTATCGAAAATGCCATTGGCGTTTATTATTTTTTGTTCGTTGTCCATAATTGTAGTTTTTAAATAGTGATTGTTTTTGTTTGAACAGTTTCACTATTTCATTACAAGAGCCAGCATGTTGTTACATTTTAATTCTTATTGTTTATAAACACCTGCCACCATCAGCAGCAGGTGTTGGTTTTTTATATTTCTACTGCACCACTTTATTAGCACAGCTTGAACTTGCAAAGGCATCCGGCTTGGCTTTGAATACAAAGCCCATCCCCATTATATAACCCATCGCCTCCTTCAAAGCATCGTTGCTTTTAAAGTTTGGGTTGGTGTTGATATCCGCATGCACTTCCATATCCACACTGTACCGGCTGAAAATGTTGCACAATGGATAGGCCACTTCGATACTCTTTGCCACTTCCACCAACATCCTTTCTTTGATGCTCATTTTTTGTGTAGTGGTTTCGTTGTGTATATACATAAAACCACCTTTCCCTTTCCGGATAAAAACGATCACCGTTGCAAATTCAGTTTCCTTTCCTTTAACTTGGCTATCGGTACCGATGCATACTTTTAATTCATGCCCCATTGCTCTTTCATTGGCAATTACATTTGCTACTTCTTCTTCGATCGGCCTTTTGATCCATTTGCCGCTTAATGTTCTCCATTGCTGTTTCATTGTTTTTTGTTTTGGCCACAGATTGCACAGATATACACAGATGCAATTCATGTGGTTGTTTTTGTTTGCCAACTTTTGTTCTTTGTGGAGCGACATTGGCGACGCTCCGTTCACATTTTGATTTTCAATTGTTCGTCTTTTTTTGTGGACGAAACAAGATTCGAACTTGTACGGCTGCGGCTTCAACGCAGTGCTCTACCATTGGAGCTATTCGTCCATCGTTGATATGAATATTGACTGATCACTATTTCCTCATCATCGAATTCATCCATCATCAAACAATTTTGCGGATGAAGAAAGACTCGAACTTTCAACCCCCGGCTTAACAAGCCGTAGCTCTGCCATTAAGCTATTCATCCATTTGTAGTCCCGGTGAGATTCGAACTCACAACCCTCCGGTTAAAAGCCGGATACATCTGCCAGTTGAGCTACGAGACTTTTTGGTGATGGCTGAAAGACTTGAACTTTCAACCGCTACGGTATCAGCGTAGTGCTCTTAACCAATTGAGCTAAGCCATCATTGTTGCGGCTTTCAGATTTGAACTGAAATCTTCCACCTTATGAGAGTGGTGTGTTGCCGTTACACCAAACCGCATTTTCCTGTTGGCCCAAACAGATTCGAACTGTTAACCTTGAACGTATAAGGTTCTTGCTCTTACCATTGAGCTATGGGTCATTGTGTTGGCTCAACAAGATTCGAATGCTGACGTTGCAGTCAGCATGCCGACAGTATCGTCGGCACTCTCATCCCTTCATTCGTAGTGAAGTATTCTCATCCATTGAACTATGAGCCATCATTGTACGGTTTCCAGATTTGAACTGGATACTATCACCTGCTATTTACCTTTCAGAAAGAAAGGGAAGTGATAATGTTGCCATTACACCAAACCGTATTGGTTGCCTTCGGGAATCGAACCCTGTTAGTTCCGCTCACAACGGAATGCTTTGCCAAATAAGCTAAAGGCAACATTTAATATTGAGGACAGGCTCGAACTGTCATCACCAATTTCAGAGACTGGTATGCTGCCATTGCACCACTCAACAAGTTGCGTCCTTATGATCCCGATTTCAACTGCCGCTGTTTTCATACTGGTTGTTTGGGTTTTGAGCTTTTTTAAAAAGCAGCCCTGTGCATCTCCAGGGCATGCTTGTATTCCTCCTCTGCAATGTTTTAAAAATCTCCTGTCCGGTTTTTGATCTTACTTTCAAGCAAAACCATTACTGAGCGAACTATCAATAATGCGATTATAAATTTCATGTCCGTATTTATTTAAAATGTTTCTTCTTCCTTATTCCCTGTTCCCTTGATATCAGCAATTATTGCTGCGATCATTTTTATGATCAGCATGGCGATATGTATAAAAAATGTCGGTTCCATTTATCCTCTTTTATTTTTCGCCAGACTATGCAAAACAAAAAGCCCGGCTTTTGAAGGCCGGGCTTTTTTGAGTAAACACATTACTGCTTTACATCAGGTGCCATCCCGGCCAATATTTTTTATTATCAAAGTCTTTATTCTCATATATCCAACTACCCATAGTTCGCCCTGTCGCTGTATTGCACACTGGTGCAATGGATAGCTGCGATAACATTTTATTGCTGGTATGTTGCAAATTCATTTCCTGTTATTATCCTGTTTTAATTATTTGATAAGTTATATGCAAACAAAAACCCCGACGTTTCAGTCGGGGCCGTTATTGAAATCAGTTTGTTTTGGTAAACTATTTTACAGCATAACATGCCCCGGAACTGGTGTCATATCCTTTCGGACTAAACCAATTCACCGCTTCGATATGTAATGATATGCGTTGCATGTTTTGTTTTTAAATAATTAATTTTTGCGTTGCAAAGATGAATTTATTTTTTTGATGTTGCAAAATTTTTTACAAGAAATTTTAAAAATATTTTTTGCCATAAATGTTTTGCCACGAATTACACAAATGGACACGAATGCTTTTTTGCCACAGATTACACGGATCAACACAAATTTTTTAGACACGAATTATACTAATTGACACGAATGTTTCTTTACTTCCTTATTTCTTATTCCTTATTTTCACTTTACATCCACCGAATCATACACTGTTACTTTACTCCACAAATGTTTGCACTCTTCTATGAATTGTAAGTGAATGGGATCTGTTTGATAGCTGGCCTGGTCAGCCGCATTGTCAAACTGTACAAACCATGATATGGAATAGCCTCTTTCAATAACATCACGGTTGGTATCAGCAGGCTTACCGATATGGAAATTCTTTATTGCTTTTACAGCAGATAGCTTGGTGAGACCTTCCACTAATTTGCTTCTGTCTTCAACACTTGAAGGATCGTTTAACCAGAAGAACACATGATGCAGGAAAACATTTTTCATTTCGGTATTGTTGTTTTTATTTTTAAAAGAAGATAAAAACGGAACAGCCAGTGCTGCCATTCCAATTTTACTTAGGAAATTTCTACGGTTTTGGTTCATTTGTTTGATGTGAGTTTTACAATTTCTAAAATTACTTAGAAGCATCCAAAAAATTAACTATGGAAAGCAGAAAACAATTCCTTCGCTATCTTTATTGGCTTGCTGGCTTACACCCGTACCAGCAATGAAACAAAAATGAAAATACTTTGCTTCTTTTTATTACTGTGCTTTATTAACGCAGCCTTATTTGCACAGGAAAAATTTGAAATACATGCCAGGCCTTCTTCAGCCATGCGTACCGGGCAAAATAATAGTACTCCATTATCAACAGGCAACAGCGACACAGGCAATAATATAGATGTGATATATCATCGTGCCAACTGGACGGTTGACCCCAACAGCAGCGCAGCTATTTCAGGTGTCGTTACCACTCATTTTAAAGTCCTTGTGCCCAATGTAACCACTATCAGTTTTGATCTTATAAAGTCATCTTTTGAAAATACCGTGGAAGTAAAATATCATGGTATTTCCTGCGTTACTTTTTTTCCATCTTCAGGCAATGTAAATGTGTTGAACATTACACTCCCTTCTATTATCAGTACAGCAAATACACTCGACTCTGTTACCATCACTTATTCCGGCACGCCAATAGAAGACGGCCTTGGTGGTGGATTTGTAAGGCCAAATTATATTGACCAGTTTGGGCAACCACAAAATTATATCACCACTTTATCTGAATCGTATGAAGACAGGAACTGGTGGCCATGCAAAGCTGATATGCAGGACAAGATAGACTCGATGGACATTAATGTAACCGTGCCATGGAATAATGCAGATACTTTTTGGGTAGCCAGTAATGGGGTACTTATCGATTCTGCAATAGCCGGTGGATGGCGCACTTTCAGTTATAAAACAAGGTACCCGATGGCCTCGTATTTAGTGTGTCTTTCTGCGGCCAGGTATAACCGTTATTACAGCAAAGTGGAGATAGGTGAAACAAATACACCCGTTTACTGGTACCTGCTCGCTGGCAAGGAAAGTTCATATTATAACAATGCATTAACCGCCATGCAAAAAATGAATGCAGTGGCGCAGGCATTCAGCAACAAATTGGGAGACTATCCTTTTAAAAATGAAAAGCATGGTTATTATGATGGCCTTGTAGGCGCCAGTGGTATGGAACATCAAACATTCAGTGGTATTGCTCCAGGCGCACTTACCTCTTTGGTTACGCTTGATCATGAACTGATGCACCAGTGGTTTGGTGATAATGTAACCTTTGCCACCTGGAACGACCTGTGGCTGGCAGAAGGCTTTGCCCGGTATGGAGAAATACTGGCGGCTGAGTTTGTGCCTTCATTAGGCTATAGCCCTTACTTAAGGAGAAACGGAAGAAAAAATTCAGCACTATCGCTTAGCACTACCAGCCTTTGGATACCGGATGCCAATATTGCCAGCAGCAGTACTATCTGGAATTCAAGCTATGGCAGTTCGGTGTATGAAAGAGGTTGTATGATCGTTTCGATGCTGCGTACTATTTGCGGCGATGAAAAATTTTTTAATGCCTTAACAAATTATCAAACAGTATTAAAAGGGAAAGCTGCCAATGCAGATTCATTAAAACGTTTTTTTAATGATGAGCTGGGAACAGACATCAGTGAATTTTTCAGGGATTATGTTGGTGGCTCCGGCAGCGGCACAACTGCAGTGGGTGGTAAAGGCAACCCGGTTAATACAATAAAATGGAACAGTCCGGGTGCAAATAAATTATTGCTGGGTGTACAATCGCAAACACAAACGGCTGGTTCCAATGTAAGTTATTTTAACGGGCCAGTTGCTGTAAGGGCAAAAGGAGGTACTCCCTTCAGGGATACAACGATCATATTTTTTGATTGGGGAAATGGTGCTCTTTCAAAAGCAGGCAAAGGACTTGATGCTGCCGCCAATGGCAATGTGTTGAGTTACGATCTTTCATTTACACCAGACTCCATGTTTTATGATGATAGTGCAAGAACCTTGTCAACAGGAACAATGTTGCCTGATACATCATTCAAAGGATATACCTGGTATGGCACTGTAAATTCAGATTGGTTTACTGCTGCTAACTGGTCATTATGTTGTGGTGTGCCGCCTGCTAATGCTGATGTAACTATCGCTACCCTGAACTTTCCTCCCATACTTCCTGCTTCAGTTAGTGTACATGACCTCACAATAAACGATTCTAAATTTATCAGCATCGCCGCCAATACACTCACCATCAACGGAGCCGTTAAAGGCAATGGAGGCATTGATGGATCATCTTCTTCCAATCTTGTTATTACCGGCAAAGCTGGATTGCTACATTTTGTACAGGGCATTAGTGATGAAGTTGCGTTGCGGTCTTTATCAGTGCAACAAGGAGCAACTGCCATTGTTGGCAACGACATTTATATCGGCCAACTTACTATAAACCCAACTGCACAGGTTACTGTGGCTGCTGGTGTAAAAATATTAACGGACTAACGAAATACGATAGACAAACTCTTACAATACATCCTGCAGTACAGCCAATGTTTTCATTTGCCCAAAATCATGAATGTGCAATGCATAATAATCATGATACAAATGCAACAGTTTTCGTCTTGTATCATGGTGAAGGTTAAAATGAGTTAGTTCTTCCGGCTGCATCACTTTCAAAATTTGTGAAGTAAGTGCTGCATTTTCTCCTTCTATAAAATGTGCATGAGATGGTTGCTCACTTACAAAGCTACCTTCCTGCAGGTCGAGTATATTTTGTGTTTCATCATAATCATCATTCATCCGGAAACCTAAAAAATGCGGCAGGTGTAAAGCAAAGTATAATGGAATGTTTGCTGTTACTGATCTATCAGATGTATCCAAATGGAGCAAAACATCTTCAACAAAATAAAACAGTTCTTCATTTTTATCGGGTTGCTTCAGGCATTTATATAATAACTCCACCATGTACAAGGCGATACTGTTTTTAATTACATCTGTCAATACGTTTTGATAAACAGTGGCCCAACCAAACTCCTTTATCCGCTGCATGTTCTTCTGTTCATAGTGATACACCACTAAATCTAAAATCGCCCCGGGCTGAAACAGGTTAGCTTTTGCGGATGATTTTTTTGAGGACCGTACCCCATTCACCATGTAAGTTTGAATACCAAACAACTCGGTGAGTACAGTTACCACCAGGCTGGTTTCCCCATACTTAACAGTTCTTAATACAATGCCTTTTGTCTTGTGTGTCATGCCCTAAATCCGTTAGCCAACGGAGCTTTCAGCGTTTTATAATTGAAGAATCCAAAAATAACCAACATTAACCCATTTGAAACATTCAATACCGTTGAAATGTGTTTTCTTTGCAGCCGCATTCGTAATTCGTCATTCATAATTCCTCATTATACTATGTGGCAACGTTTAGGAAGTTCTGTTATTAAATACCGTCTTATTCTCTTAATTGGTTTATTTGCCGTTACTGGTGTGATGGGATACTTTGCAAAAAAAGTAAAGCTGAGTTATGAGTTTGGTAAAGCTATCCCAACTGATAATCCAAAATACCAGGATTATGTTTCTTTTCGTAAAAAATTTGGTGACGATGGCAATGTGTTGGTGATCGCTGTAAAGACAGATAAGTTTTTTCAGCTGGATTATTTTAAAGCATACAACAAGATGCTGGCTGAGTTGAAGCAGGTGCACAATGTTACCAACATCATCAGTATTCCGGCTGCTATCAATCTTCAAAAAGATACACTCACAGAAAAATTAAAACCGGTAAAGATTTTTGATGATAACATTTCAACACAAATTGAACTGGATAGTGCAAAAAAAGTTTTTCTGAACCTGCCCTTTTATGCCGGCCGCTTATATAATGCAGACAGCAGTTGTTATCTGGCAGGAATCGGTATCAACAAAGATTCTTTAAACTCGCCATTGCGTACCAAAATAGTAAAAGACATTTTAGCCTGTGTGGAAACATTTGAGAAAACCACCAACACAGAAACATACCGCAGCGGCCTGCCACTGATACGAACCATCAGCAGCGACAGGATACAAAAAGAAATGCGTTTCTTTCTTATTGGTTCGCTTGTACTAAGCGCATTGATACTATTATTGTTCTTCCGCTCCTTCAGCGTAACCATACTTTCTTTACTCGTTGTGCTGATCGGTGTGGTATGGAGTGTTGGTTTTTTATACCTCTGCGGTTTTCAACTCACTATTCTTTCTGCATTGGTTCCACCATTGATCGTGGTGATCGGTATTCCCAACTGTATTTATTTTATCAACAAGTACCATACTTCTTATTTACAAAACGGCAATAAGAACCAGGCACTGATCGAAATGGTGAGCAAGATGGGAATTGTCACTTTATTCTGTAACATCACCGCAGGCATTGGCTTTGGTGTATTTGCTTTTACAAGCAGCGCTGTATTGAAAGAGTTTGGTGTGGTGGCGGGCGTGAGCATCATGTTGATTTTCGTCATCTCGTTTATTTTATTACCGGCAGCATTAAGTTATTTACCGGTACCGGGCAAAGCACAAACAAAATACCTGAACAATAAATTAGTTACCAGTTTTTTACTGAGAATTGAAAGATGGGTATTAAATCATAAAAAGGTTGTGTACACTACAACAGCCATTCTATTGATCGCTGCCATTGCAGGTATATTCAAGCTTAAAACAGTTGGCTTTATAGTAGATGATCTTCCTAAAAAAGACAAGCTGTACACCGATCTTAAATTTTTTGAAAAGAATTTTAAAGGTGTGATGCCGTTGGAGATCGTGGTGGAAGCAACAAAAAAGAATGGCCTTTCGGGTGCAAGAGGATTGATAGTTTTTACAAAGACTGATTCACTTGCACAATACATTGCTGGTATGCAAAACATGAATAAGCCTTTAGGTATTGCAGAAGGGTTGAAGTTTGCAAAACAGGCTTTCTTTGATGGCGATTCAGCACAGTATCAAATGCCTTCTTTATATGAAACAGCTTTTTTGAGTGACTATCTTAAAACAAATAAAGGCGATAGCAGCGGCGGTAAAAATAATTTCAGCAAAATGCTTTTATCTTTTATGGATTCAGCAAAGCAAAGCACCCGTGTAAGTGTAAGTATGAAAGATATTGGTACTAAAGAATTGCCATTGGTATTAGACAGCATTCAGAAAAAAGCAAACGAGTTGTTTGATCCTACCAAATATGTTTACCTGGAACCCAACAGGAAAGCACCATATAAATTAGATACGGTGATCTCAGAAATAGATTCAAGCATTTCTATTGATACCCTTTTTTCAAAGTTTGATACCATACCGCAATACAAAATAAAACTAACCGGCACCAGCATTACCTTTTTAGAAGGCAGCAGGTTTATCATCAACGGGCTTAAAGAAAGTATCATGTGGGCCTTCCTGCTTATCTCCATTTGCATGTTATATTTATTTAAGTCGTTCAGAATATTACTGTGCTCTTTAATTCCAAACTTAATACCATTGGTAATAACAGCAGGTATCATGGGTTGGGCAGGTGTGCCGCTGAAACCTTCTACTGTATTGGTGTTTAGCGTGGCGCTTGGTATTGCGATTGATATAACGATTCGTTTTTTAGTAAATTATAAACAGGAGCTGCCAACTTTTAACAATAATGTTGAAGAAACAGTTACTTCCACCATCAGGCATACAGGACTTAGTATTGTTTATACTTCATTGGTATTGATCGCAGGTTTTGTGATCTTTTGCTTCAGCAGTTTTGGAGGAACTTTTGCATTGGGCTGGCTTACATCAGTAACATTGCTGGTAGCAACAATGACGAATTTAGTTTTGTTGCCGGTGTTGTTATTGGCTGTTGGAAAAAGAAAAAAATAACGGGAGATAAATTCAGGAAGCTTTATTTCTCTTTTTATCTTCCCTCACTTTATCCCAATATTTTTTTGCCACCATCAGCATTCCAAAACTTTCGCCTTCTTCTCTATCCAAATGTTTGTGGTGCATTTTGTGTGCCCAGCGTATAGCACGGATATAAGTATTATTGCTTCTTGTAAACCATTTAAAGCGTTGATGGATTATCACTTCATGCACTATAAAATATGCAAGTCCATACATCGCAATACCGAAACCAATAGCTGCCACCCAGTAAATATTATTTTGTAATCCCAGCATGATACAGAGCCAGCTTGGTATAGCGAAGATGAGAAAGAAGGCATCGTTCTTTTCAAAAAATCCCGGGCCTTTCTGGTGATGATCCTGGTGCAGGTACCAGAGAAAACCATGCATTACAAACCGGTGTGTCAACCATGTAATGCCTTCCATAACAAGAAAAGTACCGAGTACGATCAATATGAAAAAAAATGTATTCATTATAAAAATGTTCTGAGTATTAAAAAGAACATCACCTGTATCAACAACAAATGTATAGCGAATTTGTTCCGTTTCTCAAATGGTGAAAACCTGAACAATATCATCAGTAGCAAGCTTATTACAAACCAGCAGGCGTAATTATACAAAGGAACCTCTCCGCTTTTCCATTGCCAGAAACCTAACTTCATAGCAACCGGTTCTATCAGCCAATCGAATGCCAACGCCAGTGTGGCGCCATCAGAAATTATTGATATTGCTTTTAAAACGGGTTTTGGCTCTGCGGGTGTTGACGCCAATGGTTTGATAATTCTTTGCAAGAAAGCTGTTATACTAATGCCGGAACAATAGATCACAATAAACCAGTTAACACCAATGATAAGCGGCACCTGTTTCCATTTTATTCCCAATACATCACCATAGGTATAATTGCCAAATAACAAACCGGTATTCACGCCAATTATTTCAACAGCAATGCCGGTAAGTATTGTGGCTGTAGCAAACAACCAGAAGAAAGCATTTTTATTTTCCTGCGTCCATACCAATAAACAAAAACTAAGCAAGAGGTTAAAAGCTGTTAAACGGATCACCATGTCACTTTTAAAGATCAAAATTCCGGCAATACCCACAGCATGAAACAAAACCGCAATGGCGGTAGCAATATCATGCTTCGAAAATTTTTCTGCTATTTTCATTTTTTATGATCGTCTGCAATTAGTTTACTTACAATTTTGGCACTCTTCAAACACAAAGGTATGCCGCCACCGGGGTGTACGCTGCCACCGCAAAAATATAAGCCTTTAATGCTTCCTGTAAAATTTGCATGGCGAAGAAAAGCCGCCAGTTTTGAATTTGAACTTGTACCATACAAAGATCCCATGTAAGATGATGTTTGTTCTTCGATCATCACAGGGTCGAGCGTTTGTTCTGTTACAATGAGTGAGGCAATATCATCTCCCAAAATGCGGCTGAGTTTGTTTACTACAATTTCTCTCAGCCGTTGTTTTGCTGTTATCCAATCCTGTCCCACATTAGCCGGGGCATTCACCATCACAAACCAGTTTTCCATTCCCTCCGGTGCCATACTTTTTTCCATCTTTGATGTAATGTTGATATAAACCGTTACATCATCAGCGATCTTCTTTTGAGTAAAGATGTTATCAAACTCGTTTTTATAATCAGTACTAAAAAAAATATTGTGGAGTTCCAACTGTGGAAATGACCTGCTAATGCCCCAATAAAAAATTACAGCACTGCTGCTCCTCTCCTGCTTTAAAACTTCTTTTGCTTTATCCAGATCGTTTAAAAGATCTTTATAAGTAAAATAAACATCGCCATTGCTCACCACAATATCAGCTTCAATATTCACATCATTCACCACTACACCTTTCACTTTCCCTTCTGTATGAATAATACGTTGCACTGATGCATCAAAATAAAATTGCACTCCTTTATCTTTTGCAAAATTGTACAGCGCATTTGTTATGCTTATCATTCCTCCTTTTGGATAAAAAGTTCCCTGGTTCATTTCAAGGTGAGGGATCAAACTTAACATTCCAGGTGCTTTATAAGGATTGCTGCCGTTGTATGTTGCAAACCTGTTGAATAGTTGTACTGCTTCCGGCGATGAAAAATAATTTTTATTGTATTGGTGAAGTGATTTAAAAAGATGGGCAAACTTAACAACTGCCAGCGCTTTAAAAACTCTTTTATTCAACCATGTCTTCGCTTTGTGCAATGAATGATTTAGAAAAATAGTGCCGATCTTGTTATAGACTTTTTCTGATTGCTGTAAATAACCAGTAACCACTTCAGGGTCTTCATTTAACTGTTGTTGCAATTCTTCCGCAAAAGCTTTTGTATCGGCAAAAGCCTGCACTGTTTTCCCATTCTCATAAAAATATTTACATGCAATATCAACAGGCTGGTATGAAAAATATTTCTCTATTGTTTCGTCTGCAAGCAAAAACAATTCCTCTATATTCTGCGGCTGTGTAAATAATGATGGCCCGGTATCAAAACAAAATCCATCTTTTTTAAAAGCATGAAGCTTGCCACCGGGATAGTTGTTCTTTTCATATACAGAAACATCAAAGCCCTGCAAACGCAACCTGGCAGCAACAGCCAAACCTGCTACACCGCTGCCAATAATGATTGCCTTTTTGTTTTGCATAAAATGTTGATAAAGAAAATAAAACTATATAGTCTTTTGAAATTCAAGATGTGCTTCCAGTTTTGGCAAAGCTATTTTAAACCATTCAGTAAAATGGCCGGGATGTGATTCTATACTGTTTTTAATTTCTCTCAAAGGCCGGTAACAATATTCACTTACTTCATTTGGATCAGGGTTAATAAGACCATTGTATATTCCTGTAAAAACATGGTCGTATTCATGTTCGGTAAGCCCATTGTCGAATGGTGCTTTATAAATAAATGCAAATGCTTTAGAAAGTTTTGTTGTAAACCCCATTTCTTCTTCCAGCCTTTTTTGAGCAGCAGGCAATGTTTCTTCCCCGGGGCGTGGATGGCTGCAGCAGGTATTCGTCCATAAACCAGCACTATGATATTTGGTGGCAGCCCTTTTCTGCAACAGCATTTCGCCTTTATCATTAAAAATAAAAATGCTGAAAGCCCTGTGCAGGATAGCTTTTTCATGCACTTCCATCTTGCCCATAGCACCAACCTGATTATCGTGTTCGTCAACTAAAATAACATCCATGCCTGCAATTTATGCCGATTTGAAATAATAATTTTTTGTGTGCTTTTATCTACATCGGCATAATGCCTTCTACAATTTTAATTTGCCCTTCGGGCATCAAAAATAAAGAAAGCATTATAAAATATTAAACTGTGCCCTCAGGCTTGCCTTTGCCAGTATGAATGCCTTACCGTAATCAGGAATGCGAAAGCGTTTGTGAAGGATCGATGTAGGCTGGGCCTTTTGAATTTTATTAAAGAGGGATAAATAATATTTATATGCCACATACACACCAAACCTTGCCTTGGCCGGCAATTGTGATATGCCTTTGTAAGCATTGGCAAAGTCTGCGGCTATGTTTTCCTCAATTTTTTTCTTTGAGCAAAATGTAAAGTTGCCAAAATCGACTCCCGGAAAATAAGTACGGCTTAATTGCTGGTAATCCGCTTTTGCATCCCGTAAAAAATTTACCTTTTGAAAAGCCGCTCCCAGCGATTGGGCATAAGGTTTCAAACGGCTATACATTTCCTTATCCCCTTCGCAAAAAACATGCAGGCACATCAGGCCAACCACTTCAGCGCTTCCATAAATATATTCCTGGTATTTTTCGCAAGTATATTCTGATTGCGTCAGATCCATTTCCATGGAATGAAAAAAAGCTTCGATGAGGTCATTTCCTATTTGATATTCATTCACCGTTGCCTGAAAACTCTGTAGTATGGGGTTAAGGCTGATGCCTCTTTCAATGGCCTTGTATGTTTCATTTTTGAACTCTTGCAGTAAGATCGCTTTATCATGCTCATGAAAAGTATCCACTATTTCATCAGCAAAACGAACAAAACCATAAACATTATAAACAGGGGTACGCAGATCTGTATGAAGCAATTTAATAGCACTGCTGAAAGAGGTGCTGTATTTCTCCGTGGTGACTTTGCTGCAAAGACGGCTTACTTCAAAATAGAGGTTCATCATACAATGCAATTTTTATTACAACAATTAATTTTTGGCTCAATGTTTAATGTATTGTACGCTATCATTAAAAATATTTCAACACTTCTTTCGCTACCACTTCACCACTTATCAAACTTGGTGGAACACCGGGACCCGGTACTGTCAGCTGCCCTGTGTAAAAAAGGTTTTTTACTTTTTTACTTTTTATCGCCGGCTTTAACAAAGCAGTTTGTCTTAATGTATTTGCCAAGCCGTAAGCATTCCCTTTAAATGAATTATAATCACTGATGAAATTGCTTATGGAATATGACTTTTTATAAACGATCGATCCTTTAATTTGTTCACCGATCCTGCTCTCAAACCGCCGTAAAATCTTTTCAAAATATTTTTCCCTTAACTCTTCTGTATCACCGCTAAGCCCAGCTGCCACAGGAATAAGAAAGAATAGATTTTCACAACCGGCAGGTGCCACTGTATTATCAGAAACAGAGGTAGCGCTTACATAAAACAAAGGTTCAGTTGGCCATTGAGCTGTTGTATAAATTTCTTTCCCATGTACTTCAAAACTGGTGTCAAAAAAAAGGGAATGATGTAAAACGTTTTTCAGCTTTTTATTCAAGCCAACATAATACAGCAAAGAACTTGGTGCCATCACTCTTTTGTCCCAATATGCTTCAGAATATGTTTTATCGCTTTCATTCAGCAGTTTACTCTCTGTAAAATGATAATCCGCATTGGCTATCACTACATCGGCATCAAAGCAAATATGCTCATTACCATTTTGCACTGAAATCTTCTTTGCCAGGTTTCCATCGGTTTGTATTTGTGTAACGGTATGATTGAAATAGAATTTTACTCCCAGTTCTTTCGCCAGTTGATACATGCCGTTCACAATACTGTACATTCCACCCTGCGGATACCAGGTACCTAATTTTATATCAGCATAATTCATCAGGCTGTACAATGCTGGTGTATCCTGTGGCAAAGCGCCTAAAAATAAAACAGGAAATTCAAGTAGTTGCTGTAATTGCGAATGTTTGAAATATTTACCAATGTGTTTTTTCATAGACGTAAACACATCCAGTTTAAACACACCCTTTATCAAATCAATATCAACAAATTCACCCAATGACTGACCGGGTTTGTAAACAAGCTTATTAATACCTACCTCATATTTATAAGCAGCTTCTGCTAAAAATTTATCCAATGCAGTGCCGCTACCGGGTTCAACTTTCTCAAATAGCTCTTTTAGTTTTGAATAATCAGCCGGGATATCCATTTCACCATCCGGCCAATAAACACGATATGATGGATCCAATCTTTGCAGTTGATAATAATCAGCAACCTTTTTTCCAAAGCAACTAAAAAAATGTTCAAACACATCGGGCATCCAATACCAGCTTGGGCCCATATCGAATGTAAAACCCCGTCCGACTGGGTCATCCGGGCGGGCATTTGTTTTCAATTGTCTTGCCCTGCCACCGGGCATTTCATTTTTCTCCAACACAATTACATCCCAACCAGCTTTTGCCATGAAACAGGCAGCAGACATTCCTGCAAAACCGCTACCTATCACCACAACTTTTTTCATGGCTGTTTACAAACTTTGGTATTCATTAAATATAGAATTAAAAACGGGCTATTTGCTCTTTCAATAATTTTCTTGCAAAGTGGATACGGCTTTTAATTGTGCCCAATGGTTCATGCAGCATGTTGGCAATTTCATGATATTTATATCCTTCAAAATAAAGCATGAAAGGATTACGGAAGATATGTGGTAAGTGATGAATAGCTCCTTCAATTTCTTTAAGCCCTAATGTTATTTCTGCGCTGTTAGCAACAGCACTTTGGTTATGATCTAGTAAAAAGGCATTATCGCTTTTATCAAAAATGGTATTCTGCTTTGCTTTGCGGCGGTAGTTATTGATAAAAATATTACGCATGATGGTGTAGAGCCATGCTTTGATATTGGTACCCACATTGTACTTGTCTTTATTGGCAAGTGCCCTGTACAATGTTTCCTGCAGCAGGTCTTTTGCAGTTTCATTATCCCTTGTAAGCGTAATGGCAAAGGGTTTTAAAAACTCCGTGTTGCTTATCAGCATCTGGTTGAATTCCATCGTTCCCATAATTTATTCTGTTTAACAATTACCACATAAAGTTAAACATTATGGCTGAAAAAGAAAATAAATTGTTTAAAAAAATGTCAAAAAAGCTAAACAAGAGATTTTCAGCAGTTTATACTTTCATTAATTCAGCATATATGGGATAAACGTAAAGCAAAGCTTTATGGATTGGAATAAAACGGTATAAAACCACTATCAGAGTTTCGAGATAAACTCCATCACTTCGCCAAGAGATTTTTTAAACTTAATGGCAGGAGGTATCTTTTTTTCGTAAGCTTGTGTAAGCTGCCCGGAAATAATTATAGGTTTGCCGGCAAAAATTTTGGTGATATTAGAAAGAAACTTATCAAAATTAAACCTGTGCGTAACAGAGGTGAGATGAGAGAAAAGATAATCGGGTTTCTTCAATTTCACTACATACTCCACATCATTAATAGGTATATTGGCGCCAAGATAAATAACGCCGGCGCCACGGCTTTTAAGTAAATAATAAACAAACAGCAAACCTATTTCGTGGTGTTCACCTTCCGGCAAAAACAGCAATATAGTCTTATCTACTTTTAATGAAGTACGTACACCTTCAATACCTACAATTAATTTTTGGCGCACAATATTAGTAACTAAATGCTCCTGTGCCGGGTTGATATGGTTAGTAAGCCACAGTACTCCTATCTTCTCTAAAAAGGGGAAAATGATCTGTGTAATGGCTCTTTCTATTCCTTTGGTATTAATATAGCGGTCAAGTATTTCTTCGAGTTTATCCATGTCCAGGTCTATCATGCATTGTATCAGTTCGTTCACAATGCGTTCCTGTAATGCTTCCTGGCCGGTGAGTGATAATAATTTTTCCTTCAGTTCTGCTTCACACATTTTATCAATGTGAGAAATTTTAAAGCCATACTTATTAAGCAGGGCTATGTTTAGTAATTTTTTCAGTTCATCGCAACTATAATAGCGGATGTTAGTATCTGTACGGCTTGGCTTCAAAAACTGGTAGCGCTGCTCCCATATACGAATAGTATGTGCTTTTATTCCCGATAAATTCTCCAGGTCTTTAATGGTGAATGAATGCATAATAATTCGTTTTGCTACTGGTATTACAACCTGTTTTTGGTTTTGTTTAAAAGGGGGATAGTTTTTTCAACAACCAGGTACAGGAAAATTCAGTGTTTTAAATTAAATCACTTTGCCTGGTACACCTTTTTGTGCCATACCTCAAGGCAGAATAATGTCCAGATTATTTTAGCCCTTTTTTCTGCCGGTATCTTTACTTTGCCAGCAAGCAATTGATCAATAAAAGCAGTGTTTACAAATTGGCGGCTAAAAGCATTCCCCGGAGACAGGTAATCAAAAATAATTTCCTTTAACTCATTATCTACCCATTTTTTTAATGGTATCTCAAAACCCCGTTTGGGTTGATTTATCAATTCAGCAGGCAAATATTTTTTTGCCAATTGCCGCAATAAATATTTGGTGGTGCTTCCTTTTATTTTAAAATTATCATTCATGCCCGGTGCATACTCCAGCAGTTCCTTGCTTAAAAAAGGGCTTCGGCCTTCTAACGAATTGGCCATACTGGCAATATCCATTTTTACCAACAGGTCATTGAAAAGGTTGGTATCAAAATCAAGCTGCATTAATTTTTTTAACCCGCTGATATTGCTTTTTGCCACAACATTAAAATCATCCTGCATCTGTTTTAAATAGTTTGCAGGCGGATCGATAATATTCCTTTCATAATCTTCCAGGATATCAACACCGGCTGATAAATAAATATGCAAATTACTTTTAGATGCCAATGCCGCCAGTCTATATAAATAATTGTAGGTTGATTTTTTATTAGAAGAATATGGCATAATATTTTTTGCCATCATTGCACCGCCCTTTACCAATACATTCGGTTTAAAGAAATCATACCGGGCAAAAGGTACATAGCGCCTGTAGCCACCAAATAATTCATCAGCGCCGTCTCCATTCAAAATAACCGTTAAATGTTTTCTTGCTTCCTTGCTTACATAATAGCTTGGTATTGCCGAACTGTCAAAAAAAGGCTCGCCATAATTACCTAATATCTGCTCCACATCTTCCTTCAAATGACCGAAAGAAATATTTATCTGTGTATGATGGGTTTTGTATCTGTCAGCTACCAATTTAGCAAGCGGTGCTTCGTCATATTCACCCTCAAAAGAAACCGTAAAGGTTTTTAATTTATTGTTGTATTCGCTGGCGATAGCGGTAACAAGCCCACTGTCAATACCGCCGCTTAAAAAACTTCCCACTTCAAGGTCAGACGATTCAACTCTTCGCCTGACTGCTTTATGCAGGTTATCGTCAACAACTTTGGTGCTTTGCTCAAAATTGTCTGTATGCTGTTGTTGATAAAACTTTCCAATATCCCACCACTTTTTTTCTGTGTATTCAAGCGTTGTGCAATTGATAAATGCAAAACTGCCTGCTCCCAACTCATTCACATTTTTATAGGGCGTAAGCTGTTTATAAAAACTGCCAAAGCGTAAATAATGATATATATTTTCTTCCTGCATTTGCAATGGCAACAAACCTTTCAGACAATTGAGTTCACTGGCAAACACAATTTTGTTTCCATCATTATAGACATACAATGGTTTTTTGCCTGCCCTGTCCCGTGCAATAAAAATTTTCTTTTCTGCATTATCATAAATAGCCAATACAAACATGCCATCTAAATAATCAAGCATGGCTGGTCCATACTGTTTGTATAAAAGCAGGAGTGTTTCTGTATCGGAAGAAGTTTTACCAACAATGTTCAGTTGCTTTCTTACTTCAGCATGGTTATAAATTTCACCATTGAAGATAATGGTGTAGCGGCTGGCAAGCTGCATAGGTTGTTTACCGCCGCCGATATCAAGTATTGATAAACGCAGGTGATAAAAGTCAACATTATCTGCTGTAAAACCATTCTGTTCATCGGGCCCACGGTGAAACATATACCTGTTCACCAGCCCGTGATCAATTTTAAAATTTACTGCACCTGCAATACCACACATATTGAATAAAAATTAGCCGGGACAAAATAAACGTATATTGTTAAACAGCAATTGATATTTTAAGATAAATTTGTTTGCTGCTGTACACAAACACAGCCATACTATACTAACCGCATGACCAATATTATCGACATCATACTGTTTCCACTGTATGCTGCATTGTTTGCTTTATTCTTTGCCTGGCGACGAAAAAAGATACAGGACCCGGTTCTTAAACGATACCACCGCATTGGTTTCTGGATAAAAATCTTCAGCACCGTTGCCTACATCATCTTCAGCCTTAAACTGGCAAAACTCGATTCCACTTTTTTATATTACCCCGAAGGCGTCAATATTACAAGACTCATATTGAAGGATGTAAGCAACATCGAATTGTGGTTTATTCCGGGAAAAGAATTTGATTTCAGCCTGCTGGCCGACACACTTAATAAAGGATACTTTAACAGTGAGAGCAATTTTTTTATTGCAAAGCTGGTGAGTTTCTTTTCTTTTTTCACTTTTGGCAACTATAGTGTTATCACACTTATCTTTTCCATGATATCATTTAGTGGTGTATGGAAGCTGTTTAAATTCTTTTACATACAATACCCACACCTCAATAAGCATTTTGCCTTTGCCATCCTATACCTGCCCAATTTTGTTTTCTGGAGTTCCGGCATTTTAAAAGACCCTTTGTGTACAGGTATGCTTGGCTGGTTTACATATTCCATGTATATGGCACTTT
>JAZKGV010000300.1:0-2255 GCA_040385725.1 Bacteroidota bacterium
AATTGAAACACTTCGTACAAAAACAAGCGGCAGTGTAATTGTTGATGGGTTGAACCTTGATACCGCCGCAGCCAGTATAAAAAAAATAATTGGTGTGCAGTTGCAAACTTCCGGCTATTATCCCGGCTTGAATTTGGTTGAGCTGATACAGTTATTTTCTGGTTTATATAACGAGCCTGTGAATGCAAGAGAACTGCTGCAATTGGTAAACCTTGAAGACAAAGCAAAGAATAAATTCAAAGAATTAAGCGGTGGGCAAAAACAACGGTTCTCTATTGCCACCACTTTAATAAACAAACCCAAAATTATTTTTTTGGATGAACCTACCACGGGTCTTGATCCACAGGCAAGGAGAAATTTGTGGGACTTGATACGGGATATAAGAAGTAAAGGTGCTACCGTTATCATCACCACACATTATATGGACGAAGCAGAACAATTATGCGACAGGATCGCTATAATGGATGAAGGAAAAATAATTGCCTTAGCTTCGCCGGATAAGATGATTGATGATCTGGTGGCTGTTGGTTTTGAAAGGCCTAAGCAGGTGAAAGCAGCTAATTTGGAAGATGTGTTTATTCATCTTACAGGAAAAGATATAAGGGAAGAATAAGTGAATAGAACTTTATTGTTATATGGCTTAATTGCTGCATTCTTGAAAGGCCTATGCATCCAAAAAATTGCAACAACAATTCAGCCATTTAACAATTAAACAATAGCATTTTAATAATCAACATAAATCAAACAAAAAACAATGAAACAATTTTTTTTAGTGGCGGGTGTATCTGTTATATCACTGTGTACAAATGCACAGGGAACTGATTCTTCAAAGACAGTACAACCATCATCCAAAAGTTCACTTGATTCTTTTAGCTATGCCCTTGGAATGAATATTGGCAACAGCTTGAAGCAGCAAGGTCTTACAGAAATAAAAACTGCAGAAATGGTGAAAGCGATGGAAGATGTATTGGGTAATAAAGCCACTGTATTGAATGAACAACAGGCTAACATGATCATACAAACAACACTGCAGGCAAATGCATCAAAAAAATCAGATGCAGAAAAAGCAAGATCTGCAGGTTTTTTAGAGACGAATAAACAGAGACAAGGGGTTGTGACATTGCCGAGCGGCTTACAGTATGAAGTAATTAAAAGTGGCGATGCTAAATCTGATATGCCGCAGTTGCAGGATACGGTAGTAGCGCATTATGCAGGTACATTGGTAGATGGAAAAGAATTTGACAACTCTTACAAAAGAGGTGAGCCACTTACCATTCCTGTTGCAGGTGTGATAAAAGGGTGGACTGAAATTTTACAAAAAATGCATATTGGTGATAAGTGGAAAGTATTTATCCCCAGTGAACTGGGTTATGGCGAAAGGGGAGCAGGCCAGGATATTCCCGGTGGCGCTGCATTGATATTTGAAATGGAATTGATGCAAATAAAAAAGGCAGGCATTCCACAGCCTGATGTTGAAACAAAGCCAGGAAAACAAAAAGCACCGGCCACAAAAGCAACAACAAAAAAGCCGGCCGCCTCTAAAGCTCCCGTAAAAAAGAAAAACTAGATCGACGGTTTAAATAAGAATAATCAATAATTATTAATTAATAATTATTGATTATTTCTTTTTATGTAAGTAAAAATTACGCCATGACTGACCTTCGCTATCCCATTGGTAAATATGAACCGCAGCCATTTTCACAAAAGCAATTAGAACAATGGTTGATCGACATCCAATTTTTACCGCAGCATTTAGAAAATGCAATACTGAATTTGGATGAGCTTCAGTTAAATACCGCCTACCGCCCAGATGGATGGACAGTGAGGCAGGTGGTGCACCATGTGGCAGACAGTCATGCCAATGCTTACATACGTTTCAAAGTTGGCCTGACAGAAGATAATCCCACCATTAAACCTTATGATGAAAACGCCTGGGCAAAGATGAATGATACGGCGGTAGTTCCCATTAATGTTTCACTCACCTTACTTCATGCTTTGCATACAAGATTGGTTGCAGTACTGAAAGCAATTAAGGAAGAAGAGTGGGAGAGAACTGTTGTTCATCCTGAGCATGGAAGACAAATGACTTTGTGGTATTTGCTTGGCAACTATGCCTGGCATGGAAGACATCATACAGCGCATGTAACTGCTTTGAGGGAAAGGATGGGATGGTGAGTTGAATGGCTTCATTGTTGCATTTTTGCATTGTTGCATTGTTGCATTGTTGCATTGTTGCATTGTTGCATTGTTGCATT
>JAZKGV010000301.1:0-19609 GCA_040385725.1 Bacteroidota bacterium
CCAAAGTAGATGATGAAGCAACAATAATTCTTACTTATAAAAAAGCGCAGGTAATTATACAAGCTTCGTGGAACTGGCCGTATAACAGGAAGGATATGCAGGTGTATGGAGTAACAGGCTATGTGCTTTGCAAAAACGGAACAGATATGATGATCAAAGAAGATGAAAATAAAGAAGCAATACCTGAAACGGCGAAAGCATTACCTGAAAACCGCAACGATCCGTTTATCTATTTCAAAAATGTTATAGAAGGAAATATTAAGCCGGCGCTTTTTGATCTTTCCACTGCAGAAAATAATGAAATTGTAATACAGATATTAGAAGCAGCAAAACAATCTGCCAAAACCGGGAAGACAATTGTATGGGATGAGTTTTATAAAAAATAATTATGTTGTAAATGCCGCCTGCATTTTTTTCATCAGGTCTTTTTCGATCATCCGCTGTGCAATAGCGATCATATTTTTAAAAGCGGTGGCATGTGAAATACCATGACCGATAATAACAGGTTTTGCTACACCCAGCACAGGAACGCCACCATACATTTCAAAATTGAAGCGATCAAAGTGTTCGTCTTTAATGCCACGGCGCTGTACAATATCAAATACACTTTCTGCCATCTTCAACACCACGTTGCCTGTAAATCCTTCGCAAACCATCACGTCAGATTTATCAAGCAAAATATCACGGCCTTCAATATTACCAACAAAATTTATTAAGCTGTTTTTTTTCAGTAAAGGATAAGCAGCCTGCGCCAGGATATTCCCCTTCCCTTCTTCCTCACCAATATTCACCAAGCCAACTTTTGGTTTTTCAATACCCAAAATATGTTCGGCAAACAAAGAACCGAGTATGGCAAACTGGTTTAAATTTTCGGGTTTGCAATCGGCATTAATACCAGCATCAAGTAACAAACCAAGGCTGCCATTTTCCCTTGGTATATAAGCACCGATCGTTGGCCTGCTCACTCCTTCAAGGGCTTTTATGCTGAACAAGGCTCCCACCATCATAGCACCGGTGTTGCCAGCACTGATGAATGCATCGGTCTTTCCTGTTGCCAGCAAATGAAAACCAATAGCGATAGATGATTGTTGTTTTTCCCTTAGTGCTTTTGTGGGGTGCTCATGCATTTCAATCATTTGTTCTGCATGAACAATGTGAAGATTGGTTTGAGGAATAGAATGCTCTTGGAGCAACGATTCTATTTTCTCTTTATCACCGATCAGGGTAAGTGCAATATCGTTTTGTGAAGTAGCAACAAATTCTTTAACTCCTTTTACTGCTTCCAACGGGGCAAAGTCGCCACCCATCATATCGAGGCCTATATTCATTGAAGGTTCTTTAAATGAAAAATTCTAAGTTTTACATTCACTTATCGAATGTAAAACTTAGAATGCAGTAATAGAAAAAATCTTATGCTTTGATGGGCGCTTTTTCAGCAACCACCTGTCCTTTGTAGTATAATTTTCCTTCGCTAACATGAGCACGGTGGCGTACATGTGTAAGGCCTGTTGTTTTATCTACTGTTAAAGTAGTAGCCTCTGCTTTGTAGTGCGTCCTTCTTTTAGCGCTGCGTTGTTGCGAATGGCGGCGTTTGGGATTTGGCATATCTGTAAATTTTAAATTTTAGTATTTATTGTTATTTCTTTTTTGCTTTTGGAACCTTTTTAAACTGCTCAAGCCCTTTCCAGATGGTAGTGGCGTTAGTGCCACTTTCAATCTCATTCCCCATTGCTTTCAGTTTTTCCAGTACTTCTTTGTTGCACTTTGCACCTCCAAATTCTTCATCACTGCATGTTTTTTGCATCGGCACGCTAAGACTTACAAATTCATAGATCCAGTCATTCAGGTGCAGGTGGCTTTCGGTTCTTGAGATATAGAAAATATCCGGGTCATCTTCCTTGTCGTTCATCTCCTCCGGATTCTCCACCATTTTCACTACCATATTGAATTCGTCCCAAAGATCTTTAGCGATGGTGTTATTACACCTGTCACAGATCACATCAGCCTGCCCACCAATTTCAAATTTCAGCAGCATAAAACCGGGCTTTTTATCAAGCAACAGCTTTATTTTAGCAGTACAGTTGGTGAACTCTCCGGTACTTTTTTCAGCAAAGAACTTGTCGTCAACCTCGTATTCAAACTCATGGATGCCGGGCTTTAAACCAACGAACGCTATCTCGAATACATTTCTCTTACCCATGGCCTTTGGTTTAAAGGACGGCGAAGGTAGGGCTTTTCAGCTAAAATTTGGCATTCTTTCAACAAAAATGCTTAAAAAATATCGCTCCAGATGCCATATTTGCTATTTTTAAAACCATGAATCAAAAAAAGAAGTGGTTGGTAGTGGCTTTATTACTATCTGCGGCCATCATAATCCGGTTTATTTCCCTGCATCCCTTGCTGATTGAGAACTATTACTCATCGGGCATTTACCCACACATTTCAAAAGTATTAAAATACATTTTTGGCTGGCTTCCGTTTAGTATTGGTGATATTATTTATGGTGCATTGATAATCTGGGCATTGGCAAAATTGGTAAAAGGAGTTATCAAAATTTTCCGGAGAGAATACAATTGGGCTTACTTTAAAACAAAGATCTATTCTATCATTGTTTCACTACTGTTGATCTATATTTCATTCAATCTTTTGTGGGGCTTTAATTACAACCGCAAAGGAATTACTTACCAATTGGGAATTGTAAAAGAAAATTATTCAACATCAGACCTGGTAATGATCGATTCAATGTTGGTGGCAAAAGTGAATGAAAGTAAAAGCACGTTGATCCGCCAAAACAAAAAATATTTAACTACTACAGAAATATTTGATACCGTTGCAGATGCGTATGCTGGTATCAGTTCAAAATATCCGTGGCTTGCTTATCAACCACAATCTGCAAAAACATCACTGTTTGGGTGGGCTGGTAATTACATGGGCTTCATTGGCTACTATAATCCATTTACAGGTGAAGCACAATTGAATACTACGGTGCCAAAATTTATTCAACCATTTACAGCCTGTCATGAAGTGGCTCACCAACTAGGTTATGCAAAAGAAAATGAAGCCAATTTTGTCGGATACCTTGCTGCTGTTTCATCAAGTGATACGTTATTTCACTATTCAGTTTATCTCGACCTGTATATGTATGCACAGCGAAACCTCTTTATGCTTGATTCAACCAAAGCAAAATATTTTTCAAAACAATTAGTACCAGGAGTAAAAGCAGATCTTAAAGAATTAAAAAAATTTAATGAAGCCCATCAATCGCCAATTGAACCCGTGTTTAAATGGATCTATGGGAAATACCTGGAGAAGAATGAACAGCCTTCCGGCTTGCTTACATACGATGAGGTAACAGGTTTTTTAATTGCCTATTACAAGAAGTTTGGAAAGATTTAGTAAAAATACTATCAGGCTTTATACAAAAAACCACACAATAATGTTACTGTAATTCCAGAAATTAACTTTAGGTTTGCGGCTCTGAGAAACAACGAAAACTGAAAATCCGATTTCTATAAATCAACTCATCTCTAAAAAATACCCACATGTCTTTACAGCTACAAAGGCCCATTGCCTTTATTGATTTGGAAACTACCGGCGTTAATCTTTCAACAGATCGTGTTATTGAAATTGCCATTGTGAAAATTATGCCCGATGGTAGCAGGCAGGTTAAAAGAAAACTGATCCACCCCGAAATGCCCATTCCACCGCAGTCAACAGAAATTCATGGCATTACTGATGAAATGGTGAAAGATGCCCCAACATTTAAGCAAAGTGCCAATGAACTAAAGCAGTTTATTGAGAATTGTGATTTAGGTGGATACAATAGTAACCGCTTTGATATTCCTTTATTAATGGAAGAATTTTTGCGTACTGGTATAGAACTCGACCTTACCGCAAGGAAGATGGTAGATGTACAGCATGTATTTTATACCATGGAACCCCGTACACTTACGGCCGCCTATAAATTTTTCTGCGGAAAGGAACTGGAAGGTGCACACAGTGCAGAGCATGATGTAAATGCAACTATCGATGTATTGCTTTCTCAAATAGAACGCTACCCTCAATTAGGCACTTCAGTTGAATCTATTTTAGGTGTAATTGGCGAAGACAAAGTAGTGGATTATGCCCGCCGCTTTTCTTTTGATGATAAGGGTGTGGAAGTATTCAATTTTGGCAAACACAAAGGCAAACCAGTGGTGGATGTGTTAAGAGCCGAACCACAATATTACGACTGGATGATGAGGGGTGATTTCCCGTTGCATACCAAACAAAAACTTACAGAAATATTAAACAGAACGCTGTTAAAGAACAACTAAAACAAGTATGCAAGCGTTTGTTGAAAATATGTTAGCGTAAATTAGCTTACATATCGTAAATTCGTTATTATCGGTAATCAAATTATACTTGGAAAAACTTGTTATTATACCCACTTACAACGAAAAGGAGAACGTTGAAAGCATTATAAGTGCAGTTTTTGCGTTGCAGCAAAATTACCATGTGCTTGTAATTGATGATGGCTCACCTGATGGCACTGCCGCTATTGTAAAAACCCTTTTTGAAAAATACCCCAACCAATTATTTTTAGAAGAACGAAAAGGCAAATTAGGTCTTGGCACTGCTTATATTCATGGTTTTATGTGGGCCTTAAGAAATGGCTACCAATATATTTTTGAAATGGATGCCGACTTTAGCCACAATCCCAAAGACCTTGAAAGGTTGTATGAAATATGTAAGAAAGGTGCCGGGCTGGCCGTAGGCTCAAGATATGTAACTGGCGGCAGGGTTGATAATTGGCCTGCTGACAGGATAATGCTTTCAAAAGGAGCTTCGCTATATACAAGAATGATAACATGGATGCCGGTGAAAGATCCAACCGCAGGTTTTGTTTGTTACCGCAGGGAAGTATTGGAAGCAATGAATTTTTCTGCCATCAACTTTGTAGGATATGCTTTTCAAATAGAGATGAAGTTTGCCGCATGGAAATTAAACTTCCTTATTGCTGAAGTGCCCATTACTTTTATTGACCGTAAAGCCGGCGAAAGTAAAATGAACAAGGGTATTGTAAAAGAAGGTATTCTTGGTGTGCTGAAATTGAAATGGATGAGTATGTTTAAGAACTACCGCCGCAATGTAAAAAACACCGGCAATTATACCACTGATAATAAGGCTTTCCAATCTCCTGAAATTGCCATTGGGCAAAAATAAATTTCATCCAACCCGTTTTTCTACAAAACCGGCTTACCAATTTTTCTTCACTTTAAACGATCATACAGGAAGAAAGCGATGAGATATTTAACTAACCCTCGGTTTCCACGGCACATCTTCTATACCCAATAAATGCCCCACATATCTTGCTAATACAAAAAGATAATCGCTAAGACGGTTGATATATTTAATAATGAGTGGGTCAACAAATAACTCATGCTCCTGCATATTCACACAGAGCCGTTCGGCACGCCTGCATATACAACGGGCAACATGCGTAGTCGAAACAGCAGGATGTCCTCCCGGCAATATAAATGATTTCATTGCCGGTAATGTTTCATTCATTTTATCAATTTCTTTTTCCAGCAATTCTACATCACTCTCTTTCAAGTCAGGGATTTTCATTAACGGCTCTTTGTGTGGGTCGCATGCCAGCGAAGAACCAATAGTAAACAAACGATCCTGAATTTCTTTCAATACCAGTTTGCTTTTTTCATCGCTTACCATATCCCCTACCAAACCAATATAAGAATTCAATTCATCCACTGTTCCGTATGTTTCGATACGAAGGTGGCTTTTTGAAACTTTAGTGCCGCCAATCAGGCTTGTTTTGCCGGCATCGCCGGTTTTGGTATATATCTTTAGTGCCATTTCTTTTTATTTGAGAAGTAAATGAACAAAAAAATTATGTAATAGTTGAGAGAAAAATATTTACGGGAGCCTGTTCAAAAGGTTTACAACTTTTTATACTACCTGGTGTTCAATAACAGAAGGATTTTCATTCACCTTATCTGTTTCTACCATACCATCTTTTAAACGGATTATCCGGTGTGCAAAATGTGAGATATCATCTTCATGCGTAACCAATATTACCGTATTGCCATCACTATGTATTTTGCCGAGTATATCCATTATTTCATGAGAGGTTACTGAATCAAGATTTCCTGTAGGTTCATCGGCCAAAATAATAGCAGGGTTATTTATCAATGCTCTTGCAATAGCCACACGCTGGCATTGGCCGCCGCTCAGTTCGTTTGGTTTGTGATGGCTCCTGTCTTCCAGCTTCACTTTTGTTAAAGTAGCCATCGCCCTTTCTGCTCTTTCTTTTTTATTGATACCGCTGTAAACAAGTGGCAGTGCCACATTTTCCAAAGCTGTTAAACGTGGTAATAAATTAAACTGCTGAAATACAAAACCAATTTCTTTATTCCTTACTTCGGCCAGGTCATTATCAATCATGCGGCTCACATCTTTTCCATTCAATACATATCTTCCTTTTGTGGGAGAATCGAGGCAGCCCAAAATATTCATCAATGTTGATTTACCAGAGCCGCTGGGGCCCATTAACGCTACGTATTCATTCTTGTTTATATCAAGATTAATACCTTTCAATACAGGCAATTCATGTTTACTAAGGAAATAGCTTTTGCAAATATTTTCTAAATGGATGATTGAAGGCATTCTTAATTGCTAAATGGTTCTATTGTTAAATTGTTGCATATCCTATTGACAATTGGCTTTGCACATTTGCCATTTTGCGTATTTGCCTATTGCTTCTTTATCACTTTCGGAACTTTAAAAAAAACGCCATCCTGGTGCGGTGCATTTTTTAATCCCTCTTTTCTTTCTATACTTCCTTTCACCACATCCTCCCTCAATACATTTACGCTGTCACTCATGTGCAGCAAAGGTCCAACCCCGGTAGTATCCAGTTCGTTTAACTTTTCAACAAACTGTATCATCTTTTGCAGGTCAGTTTTAATAGATTGCTTTTCTGATGCATTAAACTGCAGCCTTGCCAGGTTCGCCAGTTTATCAATCATTTCATCATTTACTTCCATCAAACAAAAATAAAGGAGATTATTGATGATTGATAAATTGGAACCAAGATGATTGATAAATGGGGATTAATGATGATTGACATGATTTGTATGATTGCACATTTTCTTCCTTGCCAATTGCCTGTTTGCTTTATTGCTTATTGCCCTTTTGCAAACTTGCCTTTTTGCATATCTTCGCCGCCTTATGGCTAATAAGAAAGAAATCGTAATGAGTGGCATCCGCCCGACAGGTTATTTACACCTTGGTAATTATTTTGGTGCCATCCGCAATTATGTACGCATGCAGGAAGATTTTGAATGCTTTTTTATGGTAGCCGACCTGCATTCTCTTACCACACACCCCGATACAAAAGAATTAAAAGCAAACGTTCATCGTGTACTGGCAGAAAATATTGCCTGTGGACTGGATCCTGATAAAGCAGCATTGTATTGCCAGAGCCATGTGTACGAAACAAGCGAACTGTATTTGTACCTGAATATGCTTGCCTATAAAGGCGAACTGGAAAAAACTGTAACTTTTAAAGACAAAGCAAGGCAGCATCCTGAAAATGTAAATGCAGGCTTACTCACCTACCCTGTGTTGCAAACTGCAGATATCATTTTGCACCGGGCCAAATATGTACCTGTGGGTAAAGACCAGGAGCAGCATTTGGAAATGGCAAGAAATTTTGCCAACCGTTTTAATCACCGCTACGGCGAAATTTTCCCTGAGCCGGGTGCTTTTAACTATAACCAGGAACTGGTGAAAGTACCCAGCCTTGATGGCAAGGGAAAAATGAGCAAGAGCGAAAACCAGATGGCTACTTTATACCTGGCTGATGAAGATGAAATGATAGTATCTAAAGTGAGGAAAATAAAAACAGATGGTGGCCCCACAGAACCCAACTCTCCCAAACCTGACTATATAGAAAACATATTTGGCCTTATGAAGTTGGTTAGCAACGAAGATGTGGTACAAAAATTCGATGCTGATTATAATACCTGTTCCATCCGCTACGGCGATATGAAAAAACAACTGGGGGAAGACATGGTGAACTTTATCGCCCCTATCCGGAACAAGGTAAACAACATTTTAAGTGATGAAAAATACCTGAAAGAAGTGATGGAAAAGGGAGCAGAAAAAGCCAGGGCCAGTGCTAAAGCCACCATGCTACTAGTAAGGGAAGCCATTGGATTAAATTACTAATCCCTATCCCCTAAAGAGGTATTTTGTGCATTATTATTTGTGGAGTATTAAACTTTGCCTACATTCAACTTTTAAAAACATTTTAAAAAAAATTCCTTAATCTTAAAAATTTCCCCTTTAGGGGACAGGGGTATGGCCAAATCTAAAAAACCAAAACACATCGCCATTGCAGGAAATATTGGTGCAGGAAAAACAACGTTGACAGAAATGCTTGCAAAGCATTACAAATGGATTCCACAATTTGAAGATGTAGACCACAACCCCTACCTGAATGATTTTTATGAAGACATGCCAAGATGGAGTTTTAACCTGCAGATATATTTTTTAAACAGCCGTCTCAATCAATTATTAGAAATACACCGTGGTACAGAAACAGTGATACAGGACAGGACTATTTATGAAGACGCCAACATATTCGCCCCCAACCTGCATGATATGGGCCTGATGGGCAAAAGGGATTTTGATAACTACTATAAGTTTTTTGAAACTTTAAAATCAATGGTGCAGCCACCAGACCTGCTTATTTATTTAAAAGCATCTGTACCTACACTGGTTGCACAAATACAAAAGCGTGGAAGGGAATATGAAGAAAACATCCGCCTGGATTATTTGAAAAAACTAAACGAATACTACGAAAAGTTTATTGAGAATTATAAAGAAGGCCCACTCCTTGTGATCAATGCCGACAGCAATAAGTTTGCAGAAAACGAAGAACATTTTGGGCAGGTCATCAATAAAGTTGATTCCACGCTGTTTGGTTTGTTTTAAAATAGTATTTCAATACAACATTGCTGATGCTCCCACTCATTTTGCACCACTATGGCTTTTTAACTGCCGATACTGCTGCCTGGCTTGAAGAAAATGAATTGCTGCTGGGAAAGCCTTTTAAGGTTTTTGATACAGTGCACGTGAGTTCTCAAAAAGTAAAGATCACTTTTGTACAGCAAGCCGAAAATACGGTATTAACTGAATTGATAGAACCGCTGGATGACAATCTTCACTTAACAAAAATGATCAGCAAGGGAATTACTATTTATCATACAGGATACATTGTAACAAAAGAAGATTTTGATAAAGTGGTAAATTCATTTGAAGAGAAAGGTGCTCATTCATTACCTATATTTAACTCCGAAGCTTTTGAAAAGAAGCGTTGTGTTTTTTTGATCACAAGAAGTTTGGGGATGATAGAGATCATTGAGCAGTGATGAGTTATCAGTTATTGGTTTTAGTTTTAAGTCCTTATCAGCTTCGCAAACTGATCACTAATCACTCATCACTAATAACTTTACTCAATCAACTGGTTCTTCATTGCATAAAAAACAAGGCCAACAGAATTCTTCACACCAAATCTTTCCATCAACCTGTCTTTAATTGCCTCAACAGTACGTGGGCTTACTTCCAGTTTCTTTGCAATTTCCGCTGCAGTATATTCCATGCATACAAGTGTAAGTACTTCTTTTTCCCTGTCGCTTATAACAACTTCAGAACTAAGTGAAGGATTAAATTTTTGTTTGCTGTAATTTTTCTTGATAAGCACTTTGTTCACAAAAGGATTAAGATAAAAACCCGTTCGCATTACTTCCATTACTGCTTTTCTTATTTCTGCAGGCTCTGTACTTTTTAATAAATAACCGGCAGCACCGCAATCCATCAGGTGCCCAACAAATCTTTCATCTTCATACATCGTTAATATTATCACCCGTATTTTTGGAAACTCTTTTGTTATTTGTCTTGTAGTATCAATACCATCTTTCACCGGCATCTTTAAATCACACAATACAACATCCGGCTCTTCTTCCCTTATTTTTTTTATAAGGTCTTCGCCGTTCTCTGCTTCTGCAATAAATTTAATGTTGGTATAAGATCGCATAGAAAGTATAACACCTTTCCGGAAGATTTGATGATCGTCTGCAATGGAAACCTTTATTTGGTCCATAGAAAAAATACTGGATAAGATTAATAAGTAGTTGTTCGCTTTGGTGTGTTGTTATTACAGATTATAATTCTGAAATAAGCCGTTAGCTTTCAAACATCATCATACTTTGTGGTTAAACAACAAAACAAATGTATGAAAAACAAAAGGCAATTAACAGTATGTTGCTGTAACTTTATCTACTTATGACTTTTACTTGTGCATAACTGGTTTTTACTACAGTAAAATTACTATCAGGAATAAGTAGAAATTCAGAAGCTAAAAACACTATGATTTGATGCCGCCATGTTTTTGTAAAAGAAGAGTAAAGCAAACTGGTTTTTACATCTCAACTTTAGAAGTTAGTTTCCTTGGGTACCTCTATTGTTACTTTGTAGTATGTGTGGCTCGGGTCAATTTCAAATAAAATTCTTCCATTAAGTACTTTCACACGGCTGGCAATATTTTTTAAACCAAGCCCACCTGATGTATGGTTAAGCCTGTCAAATTCTGTTTGTATAATTCCCTGTCCGTCATGGTGCAGCCTGAAATAACTATGAGTCGCATTTGCATTTTGTGTAAGATGTATAAAGCCTGCATTACTATGTTTCATGATATTGTTTACCAACTCCTGCACCACCCGGAAGATATGCAACTCCTGCTCCAGCTTAATTCTTGTACGGTAATCATGAAAACGAACACTGGCGTTTAAATTGCCGCTGCCATTAATTTTCTGGAACAGATCACTTAATGCACTTTCAAGCCCAAAGTTTTTTAGTGTGGGCGGCATCATACTATGGCTGATGTTGCGGATAAGTTGTATGGCATCGTCAATAATTTGTTTAGCACTAAAGATGGATTGCAACTGTGCAGCCGGTTCCTGGTTAATAATGTTTTCGTTCAAATACAGGCGGGCTGTGGCCAGCAACGGTCCCACATCATCATGCAGGTCGGCAGCAATACGGTTACGCTCTTCTTCCTGGAATTTGATAGAGGCATTCAGCAAAGCCTGTTGCTTATCTTCTTCCAGCTTTTTCAGATCCATATTGAACCGGGTAACTTTTCGCTGGTGAAAAATTACAAAGAATACAATGCCAAGGGTAAGGCTCACCATACCAAGCGTACCCAGAAGCATTATATAATTTGAGCCGGAGCCTGCGCCGGTGGCTGCCTGTAAAAAAATCATTTGCCGTTATGGGTTAGTGGGTTTGTAAATTGATTAAAAGCACCTAAATCCATGTCTATCCTCCTGTTTGTATTCTTATCATTCTCAATCAAATTAGAATTAGTGATTATGGCTGTACATAAAAAAATGTTTTTCATAATTGTAACCGTACTGTAGATTAATGTGAATTGTTCCTTGAACTCAGGACTATTATACGCTGGATTAGAGAAGAGAAATGCAAAAAAGTTACCAGAGAAATAAAGTAAAAATGCTACTGAAATCCAAAAACTTGGTAAATAGTAAATAGGACTTGATACACTATACTGTATCTTTTCATACATAAAAAAAACAATTACAAGAATAAAAAAAAAGCATTCTATCACCAGAGGCATGTATGGGACATCAAGAGGTTTGCTGGAATAATAATCATAAACTGAATAAATAATGAAGCCTAAAATAGCGATTGGCATTATTACCTTTTTCAGCCTGTTGACAAGTATGTAGTAATAAAAAAAAGTAAGAAAGATGAATTCAGAGACAAGGAAGATTCTTTTTCCTGATAATTGAAGGGCTGGATTTTTTAGATAAAATTTCAGGTATAAGTTAAGCAGCAAAAAAAAAGCAAATACAGCTGCATAATAGAAAAAGACCCTTAATTCTGTCTTTTTAATCTTTTTAATAAAGAATAAGGACAGAATGAAGGGCAATAGTTCAGCTAGGTAAGTAATATAAATTAAGATTTGCAGATAACGTAGTTTTATCAAAAATAACCAACGCTTTTACAAAATCAAAATTTACTTGGTTTTACAGATTCCACATAAGTTTGGTAAGATTTAGAGGTTTACTTGATAGTTTCGTAAGGCAAACTTCCCTGTAAACCACATCCTGAACAACGGGTATCACATTAAAATCTCTCTTAAACCAAGCCCAAATACAGTACTGTAAAGGGTTTCAGCCCAAAAGGACATAAGAGCCACCTGAAAAAACAGGTAAAAATACTTTGCGAATATAGTAAAATTACTATTTACTTTGCAGGAATTTTACTATCGTAATGTTACGTGGAGCAATTTAAGGGTGGAGATGCTTGACTGAAAGCGCAAGAAATATATGAACAGAGGGGGATCATTTTAAAAAGGTAATCCTTTGTATAAAGAATGCTGAACTGATTTCTGAATGGCTTAAAACGGGCTGGAAAATGCTGGCCGGCGCTGCTGCATAAACGCATAAATAATTTTACCAAAACTATGCTGCCTGCGGTTTTTGAAGGATTGAACATACAATTTTACGAAACTACCATGTAAACCCTTTAGCACCGGCCAACAGAACAAAGATATAACTGATGAGTGCCGGAAAGAAGAGCGATACTACCCTGTTTTTGACCTGGCATAATTACCTTAATGAGGAGATTGAATAGTAAAATGACTAAGTATAAATACGATTGCCGGTAAAGCTTACCTTTTAAAAAGTGTAAATGTTGAGTGTGGATTTGTTGAAAACTAAATGCAAAAGGCTTTTAAGTTACTAACCATTAATAACTAATTTTAAACCTGCAAACATGCCAAAACAACAAGCCGAAGAATCAATGACCAACTCTGCTGAATATCTTATAAAAATTGCCATAGCCGACGATCATAAAATTTTCAGGGATGGAATTAAAATGGCGCTTTCGGGTAAAGACGATCTTAAAATGCTATGGGAAGCCGAGGATGGCAAAGACCTGATGCATAAAATGACCATTAAGCTGCCGGATGTATTGCTAATGGACATCCGTATGCCGGAGATTGATGGCATTAACGCTATTGAAATACTGCGGAAAGAATATGAGGAAGTAAAAATAATTGTACTCACCATGTACGATGACCAGCAGATGATAAGCAAGATGATGGAAATGGGCGCCAATGCCTATCTTACCAAAACCACCGACCCGGAAGAGATATACAATGCCATCCTCACCTGTATGAACGATGACTTTTATTTTAACGACCTGGTGAATAAAGCCGTTATGGGCAAACTGATGCAGCGTAAAAGTGTACGCCAGCATTATGGTACCACACCAGTTGTAAATTTTAATGAGAAGGAGCTCAAAATATTAAAATTGCTGAGCGAAGACAAAACCACAGAGGAAATCTCCAAGATCATTTTCCTTAGCCCAAGAACGATTGAAACCATTCGGCAGAATATGAAAATGAAAGTGAATGCAAAAACGATTGGCGGTCTGATCATGTACGGAATGAGAAATAAGTTGATTGATTGAGTTCCGTTATTCGTTAATAGTTATTCGTTGGTATTTGCCGTCAACTGCTTAAAGCTGGCTAATACTCTTATTATAGTTGGATTAACGAATAACAATTAACATTACACTAAAAACTAACAATCCCATTCTTAATCGCATAAATTGCCAGCCCTACCCTGCTGCGTACACCCAGTTTATCAAACAGGGTTTCCCGGTAATTGTCTACCACACGGGTGCTTAGGTTAAGTTGCATGGCAATTTCTTTATACGTCATGTCGCTGCTGGCAAGCTTTAAAAAATCTATTTCGGTTTCTGTAAGCGTATTTTTCTGGAGGCCACTGGTTTCTCCTTTGTTCTTTTTAAAAAGAGCGGCAATTTTTCCACTGGTGCTGTTGGTGTAATAATAGCCATGCTCTACTACAGTCTCCAAAGCATTTCTCAATTCATCCGGATGAATATCTTTTTTCAAAAAACCTCTCACACCTTCCTGTAGCAGGCGTATAAGAGCAATATCGCTGTCGTACATTGTAAGAATGAGGATTTTTATTTGGGAATGATAAAAGCTTATCCACTTTGTCACTTCATATCCGTCCATTTTGGGCATGTTAAGGTCCAGGATAATAATATCAGGTATTTCACCTGCTTTAATTGCATCCAGCACTTCTGTTCCATTCGAGGCAACGGCTATCACTTTAAAATTTTCAAACCTGTTGATGAGACTTGCTAAGGCATCCCTTAAAAGAATATGGTCATCTGCCAGTATAATTGTTTGCCTGGATTGTGTTCTCATTGATTGGAATATTGATGGTGATATTAGTCCCTTTGATGCTACTGTGAATGCGGCAGGAGCCATTTAGTATAGCAGCTCTTTTCTTTATATTGATAAGCCCTGCACCAGTTGCCTGTTTATTAGTATCGAAGCCTTGCCCATTATCCGTTATCATTAGTGATAGTTCTTCATTTGAGTAATCAAGTCCTATGTTAATAGTTTTGCCGGCGGCATGTTTTATAAAATTATTAATGCACTCCTGCACTATCCTGAAAATAACAATCTCAGTATTGCCATTAAAAAAAACTTCCCTGCCTGTTACATTGCAGGTACAATTATAAAGACCTGTCCTATTCAGTTTTTTTAATTCAATTTCAATGGCTTTAACCAGGCCGTTATTCAAAATTATATCTGTTCCCATACTTTTTGAAACATCGCTAAGGCTGCTAATGGATTCAGTAATTAAGGTAAGTGAATCATTTACAGAAAGTTTTACATTATCCATATCGGTATAAGCAACAGTATTAAGGTACAGTTTGGCAAGTGTAAGTTTTTGCCCGATATTATCATGTATTTCCCTGGCAATATGCTGAAAGGTTTGTTCCTGTACTTCAAGCTGAGATTGCAAGAGTGTGTTATGATGCGTTACTTTAAGCTCTTCAATTTCTGTGAAATAAGCAATTTGCCTCTTTTGGTACCTGTAAATAATGGTTACAATAAATACCCCAAATAAAACAAGAAGTATTACTACAACAATAATAAATATTATCAGGCTTTGGTGGGATTGATTGAGCATGAATAAGCTTTTATAAAGAAAAGATGCATAACAGCATAGAAAAAAATTGCCGTGTTTGTAATAAACAAATTAAGGCTCATATCATTTTTTGCTACAAGTAAAGTCTTCATTACATTAAGGGGAATAGTAACTGTAAGACAAAGAAACAAACCACTTATAACCCAAAACGATGATTGATTAAAAAGATTTCTAACAGGTTTGCCACCGAAAAGATCGTAATAATAAAATAAACTAAAAGTAACCAAGAAAAAGTTAGTTAAAGAATTGATCAAAAACGAATCTGCCTGAAGAATCGTCTCAAAAAGCAGGACTAAAATACATAGCAAAAAAGCAAAAAAAAGTGGGATGAATATTCTCCTAAGTGCATCCACATTCAAAGCCCTGAATATAAATAGACTTAAAAAAGCATAGTGAAATATGAACGATATTTTATTTATGATAAGGGCAAGATGAAGAAATTTTGTATCTCCCAATAAATTAAAAAGAGAAATGCCACTTAATATAACTGCCACCACAGAATACCAGTAAAAACCTTTCATACAGCCAACCACTTTATCATTATTAATAGTCCTCAATGAAAAAATGAACGCTAAAAAAATACAACAAAATTGAAAATATTGCATGAAAGTATAGATAACCATAATACCCTTTTTTCACCACAATTCTAAGTCATTTTACCCCCTTATTAAAAAGAAAAATCTCTTAAAAAAGGGGATTTTTCTTTTTTTATGAGTTTTGTACTGCTGTATGTTTGATCTATCAATTGGTTATGATACCGGAGGATCCAGGCTGCAAAACAAAAGGCAGGGTTTACAGGTACCTGTTTCATTTTTCCACCCCCTGCTCAAAACACATCAATACCAACTGCTTCTTCTATTAACATGAAAAACATTATTTTAAAAACATGTGTGCTTTTATTCATCGCTATGTTTAACACAGTAGATCATATTAATGCACAGGAACTTACTAAGTTTAAAGAGGATGACTCCAGTTATTTCAAAATGATTGAAAATACAACCCATGAAATTGACAATGTTTTGCTTGAATCAAAACCGCCTCAAATAAATCTTTCGCAATATAGAATCAATTTGATTGCTGGAAAAATGCCGCTTTCTGAAGAATATCAAAATAAGATCTTAGAAATAACCAAACCTTTAGCAGAATATGGGTATGAATTAGCAAAAATGAACAATATAGAAATTTATGCTGATGACATATGTTCTAAATTAGCTTTTGCAACATTAAACCTGAGAACATTTGGTTTTAGAATACCAGGTATTACCGTCAATGAAAACTTAACCTGGGGCGAAGTTGGTACCTGCGCTTTGGGAGCACTGGGTGTTGATTCAGGTTGGGCATTAGGTGGATCAAATGCAACGGCATGGACAATGTTATCAATAAGAAAAGCATTTACAACAATGGCCAAAAGATTTTTAGGCCCTATCGGAGTAGCTTTAGCAGTTGGCTCGTTTTCTTTTTGCTTATTAATTGAAGCTCAAGATTATCAACAACCTTTTGAAGGTACAAAGCCAGACTTTAGAAATACTCCAATACAAGTTGATGCAAACCTCAACTTCATTACAATAGAACCTTAAATTATATAATTTAAGAATTACAAATAATTGGATTTTTATAGTCATTTACACTATGCTTTCTGCTCATGGGAAAAATCCCTTAAAAAATGTGCTTTTCCTTTTTTTATGGCAGGGTTGCCATTGTAGGTTTGTACAGGAGGGATTACTAAGATAAAACAGCCCTTAAAACATTTATGATTCCTGGTTGCACCGCTTTGATAGGGCGGTGCATTTTTTTGAGAAATATAAAATTATCGGGCTTTTACTATTTTTTTTCTGTACAAAATACTATACACCCGTAAATATGCGTTACTATAAACCTGGGGAAACACCTTAGTGCATGGCCAGACAACTTTTAAGGAGAAAAAACAGTCTTGTAAAACTGTAAAGGCCAAGTATTCGTAATTAAAACGGTGCATAAAAAATTACAGGTCGTAATTTCCGCATGTGAAAAGAAAGCGTAGATTTACCAAAATAAATAGAAAATATATCTGCAAATTGCAGCCATTCGTTTAAGTAAAGGACCCGATGCAGACAACCAAAAGATAAAACCAATGTCAAACCACACAGAGCCCATCAAAGTACTGATTACCGATGACCACGTATTGTACCGTGCCGGCGTAAAAAGTGCACTCAGCGTAAAAAAGGATGTAAAAGTAATTGCAGAAGCCGATAACGGCATGCACCTGCTGAACATGCTGAAGATGATTCAGCCGGATGTGATATTGCTGGATATTCAAATGCCGGTAATGGATGGCATTGCTGCACTTCCCGAAATAAAAAAGAACTGGCCACATATAAAAGTGATCATGCTTACTATGATGGACGACCACAGTATGATCACCAGGCTGATGGAACTGGGCGCCAACAGCTACCTGAGCAAAACAAGTGATAGCGAAGTGATATATGAAGCGATTAAAACCTGTTTTGAGCAGGAATATTATTTTAATGCGCTTACCAACAAGGCACTGCTGACCAACCTGAAGACAAAGAATAACATGACACCGCAGAAGATGGTACAGGCAGAAGCCAACCTGAATGATAAAGAGGTGCTGATATTAAAACTGATGTGTGAAGAAAAAAGTACTAAGGAAATTGCTGATATAGTAGAGTTGAGTCCACGTACAGTGGAAGCCATAAGGGACAAACTGAAAGTGAAGACCGGTGCCAAGAGTACTGCAGGCCTTATTTTGTATGCAGTAAAGAATAACTTACTGAATGAAGATGTGAAATAAAGAAAACTGATTTTTGAATGAACATAGAAATCTCCCGGCTAAAACCGGGAGATTTTTTTATGCCCTTGTTTTTGCTGTACTTTGAAAGATGGGAGATTTTATTTTCAACGGGAAAATGTACAAAGAAGGAACTGCCGTTGCCGGTGCAGGTAACCGTGGTCTTCGCTATGGAGATGGCATATTTGAAACAATGAAAATGAAAGATGGGAAGTTGATCTTAGAAGACGCCCATTTTGCAAGGCTGTGGAAAGGCATGACAACGCTGTGTTTTGAAATACTCAAACACTTTACGCCGGAAAAATTAACAGAAGAAGTAATAGCACTTGCTAAAAAAAATGGCCATGAAAAAAATGCCAGGGTAAGGTTGCAGGTTTTCAGGGGAGATGGTGGTTTGTATGACGCCATAAATCATTCCCCCAACTATATAATTGAAACATGGAACCTGGCAGAAAACAATGGTGAGCTAAACAGCAACGGGCTTGTTGGTGGAATATATACTGCAGTTAAAAAAAGTTGCGACATACTGAGTAACCTCAAAAACAATAATTACCTGCCGTATGTGATGGCTGCCCTTTATGCAAAAAAAGAAAAATGGAATGATGCTTTTTTACTGAACAGTTATGAAAGGATCTGCGACAGTACTATTGCCAATATATTTATCATCAGGAATGAGGAAGTGTTTACTCCTGCTCTCAGCGAAGGGTGTGTAGCTGGTGTGATGAGAGAACATTTCATAAAAGAGTTAAAGGCATCTGCCTGGAAAGTAAATGAAACAACCTTACATGCTGATGATATACTGAATGCTGATGAAGTTTTTTTAACTAACAGTATTTACAATATGCGTTGGGTAAAAAGTATCGGGGATTCTATCTATACAAATTTCACTACACAAAAAATTTATGCGGCGGTTGTGACAACCATTGTGTGAGATAGTTGTTAAATGGTTCAATGGCTACAGGGTTAAATTGTTATTAGACTCTTAGACTTGTATGCTCCATTCAACAATGTAACAATTAATCAATTCATCAATGCCCACTGTAAATATTTTCTGGTTCCGGAGAGATTTAAGATTAGAAGACAACGCAGGTTTATATCATGCGTTAAAAAGCAGTCATCCTGTTGTGCCTGTTTTTATTTTTGATACTAATATACTGGATCAACTGGAAGATAAAGAGGACAGAAGGGTTGAATTTATTCATGCAGGATTGGAAGAGATACAGGATAAACTGGTGAAGTTGGGAAGCAGCCTTGAAGTATATCATGGCACACCAATAGAAGTATATAAGGAATTAGTAAAAAAATATACAATTGAAACCGTATTCACCAATCATGATTATGAGCCGTATGCTTTGGAAAGAGAAAAACTCATTGGCCATCTATTGAAAGCGTATGGCGCTGTTTTAAAAACGTTTAAAGACCAGGTGCTTCTTGAAAAAAACGAAGTACTAAAAGATGATGGCAAGCCGTACACTGTATTTACACCATACAGCCGCAAATGGAAAGCAGTGTTGACTGATTTTCATTTAAAGCCCTACCCTGCTAAAAAATATTTTAAAAATTTCTTCAAACAGCCCCCAAAAAAAATCCCATCGTTACAATCAATTGGCTTTACTGCAGTTGATAAACCATTTCCTTCAAAACAGTTGAATGATGAACTGGTGAAAAAATATGGAGAACAAAGAAATTTTCCTTC
>JAZKGV010000302.1:0-17028 GCA_040385725.1 Bacteroidota bacterium
CAGCACCTTGCCGGCATAGACGAAGAAATAAAAAACAAAAAGGAAAGTGCCGAAGCATTGTCGGTGGATGAAATAACCCAACGGGATGCTATTTACCACGAAGTGGATGCCCTTAAAAAAGACAGGGACAAGCAGATCGAAGAAGTGCTGAGTGAAATTATGCCTGAAGCATTTGCTGTGATAAAAGAAACAGCCCGCCGCTTTAAAGAAAACACTACACTTGAAAGCACCGCTACAGAATTAGACAAAATTTTAGCCGCTAAAAAAGACCATATTAAAATTGAAGGCGACAAATGTATTTTCAGTAATACATGGAAAGCTGCCGGTGGTGATGTTACCTGGAATATGGTACATTACGATGTGCAGTTGATCGGTGGTATGGTATTGCACTCCGGCAAGATTGCGGAGATGGCAACAGGTGAAGGTAAAACACTGGTGAGTACATTACCGGCCTACTTAAATGCATTGGCTGGGGAAGGTGTTCATATTGTAACCGTGAATGATTACCTGGCCCGTCGTGATAGTGAATGGAACGGGCCCATCTTTGAATGGCTGGGCATAACAGTTGATTGCATTGATAAGCATGAACCTAACAGCGATGCAAGGCGTAATGCTTACAACGCTGATATTACGTATGGCACCAACAATGAATTTGGTTTTGATTATCTCCGTGATAACATGGTGCACAACCCTGATGAAATGGTACAGCGCAAGCATCACTTTGCGATGGTGGATGAAGTGGATAGCGTATTGATCGATGATGCCCGTACTCCTTTAATTATAAGTGGTCCTGTTGGCCATAGCGATAACACACAACAATTTTTCGACCTTAAACCAAGGATTGAAAAATTGGTGGACGCACAGAAGAAAGCAGTGAATCAATATTTGATTGAAGCAAAGAAAAAAATTGCAGAAGGCAATGATGACCCTAAAGATGGCGGCCTTGCATTGATGAGGGCTCATCGTGGTTTACCAAAGAACGGTGCGTTAATAAAATTTTTAAGTGAGCCGGGTATAAGAGTGAAGTTACAGAAGAGTGAAAACTATTACCTCGCCGACCAGCAAAAAGAAATGCCCAAAGTGGATGAAGAACTATACTTCCATATTGATGAAAAAAACAACCAGGTTGACCTGACTGAAAAAGGAATTAACCTTATTACAAGAAGTGGAGAAGACCCTGAGTTTTTTATCCTGCCTGATATTTCAACAAAACTTAATGATATTGATAAAAGCAGTTTAAGCACCGAAGAAAAACTGCATGGCAAAGAGGGTTTACTAAATGAATATTCTGTAAAGTCTGACCGCATACATACGGTGCAACAATTACTAAAAGCCTATACACTGTTTGATAAAGACACAGAATATGTAGTGATGGATGAAGCGGTTAAAATTGTGGATGAACAAACAGGCCGTATCCTTGATGGCCGCCGGTACAGTGATGGTTTGCACCAGGCTATTGAAGCAAAAGAGAATGTAAAGATCGAAGCTTCTACTCAAACATACGCAACAGTTACATTGCAGAACTACTTCCGTATGTACCACAAGCTTTGCGGTATGACGGGTACTGCTGAAACGGAAGCAGCAGAATTGTGGGACATCTATAAATTAGATGTGGTAACTGTACCAACTAATTTAAAAGCAATAAGAAAAGATGAACAGGATTTGGTGTACAAAACCAAACGGGAGAAATACAAAGCGGTTATTGACGAGATAGAAAAACTCCGCAATGCCGGAAGGCCAACACTGGTTGGTACTACTTCGGTTGAGATAAGTGAATTGCTGAGCAGGATGCTGAAGCAAAAAAATATTCCACACAATGTATTGAACGCAAAGCAACATGCCAAGGAAGCGCAGGTGGTTGCCGAAGCCGGGCTATCCGGTGCCGTTACCATTGCCACCAACATGGCTGGCCGTGGTACTGACATTAAGCTTGGGCCTGGGGTAAAAGACGCAGGTGGTTTGGCAATTGTTGGTACAGAAAGACATGAAAGCCGCCGTGTGGACAGGCAGTTACGTGGACGTGCCGGCAGACAGGGTGATCCCGGCAGCACACAATTTTTTGTGAGCCTTGAAGATGACCTGATGCGTATGTTTGGCAGCGAAAGGATTGCATCATTGATGGACAGGATGGGCTACAAAGAAGGCGAAGTGATACAGCATAGCATGATCTCCAAGTCAATTGAAAGGGCACAGAAGAAAGTAGAGGAAAACAACTTTGGTATCCGTAAGCGCTTGCTTGAATATGATGATGTGATGAACAAGCAACGTACTGTTGTTTATGGCAAACGTAACCATGCTTTGTTTGGAGAAAGATTAGCACTTGATCTTGACAATGCTTTTTATTCAGTTGCAGAAGGGCTGGTAAATTCTTTTAAAGAAAGCGGTGGGCATGAAGATTTCAAATTAGCTGCCATTGTAAATTTTGGTATTGATACAGAAATTACTGCTGAAGAATTAGAAAAAGGCAATGCACAAACTGTAGCAGATAAATTATACCACGAAGCTAAAAGCAACTACAACAGGAAGGTTGCGGCTATTGCAGAACAAACTTTACCTATCATTAAAAATATCCGTAAAGAACAGGGAGCACATGTTATTAATGTAGCCGTTCCATTCAGCGATGGCCGCAAAGCAATACAGGCTTTGGCCAACATTGATAAAACTATTGAAGGCGGTGGCACAGAACTGATGTATGCGTTGGAAAGAAGCATTACCCTTGCCCTGATCGATGATGCTTGGAAAGAACATTTAAGAGCCATGGATGACCTGCGCCATAGTGTGCAGACTGCAGGCTACGAACAAAAAGACCCGTTGGTTATTTATAAGATAGAAGCCTTCAGCGCTTTTAAACAAATGGATGATAATGTAAACAAAGACATTGTAAGTTTCCTTTGTCATGCTGCTATTCCAATGGAACAAACCCAGGCTGGCAAAATAAAAGAAGGCCGTGAAGAGAAAACAGATATGAGTAAAATGCGCCAGCGCAAAGAAGAATTTGCAGGCGCTACCAGCAGCACCGGCGGACCGGAATACATGAGCCAGGAAAATGATTATTACGAACCTTCAGCACCGGTAAAACAGGAGCCTATCCGTGTAGAGAAAGCGCCGGGAAGAAATGATGCCTGCCCATGTGGTAGTGGAAAGAAGTATAAGAATTGTCATGGGAAGGATGCGTAATGTATTCTGATAAATATTGTGAAGCCAGTCTTTTAGATTGGCTTTTTTTATTCCCAACGGTACATTTTTATAATGATAATCAATAGAAATTTGTACCATTGTTTCGTAAATACAACCGTTACCTGCAACTTTAAGATGACATACGTCTATAATGGATATTAATATAAAAAATCTAAGAGAATTACTAGCTGCTACAGTTGGAGAAGATTTAAAAGCTGAAGGATTTTCAATTGATAAAACACAAACGTGGATTAAGAAAATAGTAAACAAAAAAAGTAAAATTCGATTTTTTATTGATTGCTATAAATATACTACAAGATTAGAATTTCGTTTAATTATCAGCTTTTGGATTCATGAGGTAATACAAGAAAAGGATAAATATTATCAGTATTTGGGTTTGCCTTTTGATACCAAAAATCAACTGTATACTTTTAGCGAAGGCGATTTCACCCCAATAGTAAAGGATTTAGAATTGAAATTTCGTGGTGGTTTTACTCATAAAGTAACAGACATAACTGATACTGAAATTGCAATTAATAAGTGTAGGCAAACTTTGCAAAAAGAAATACTACCAATCTTAGATACTTTTTCCATTTTAGAAGATTTTCAAAAGTATGTATTAGAAAGCTACAAGTATCCTCAAATATTTTGTTCAGCTACTGACGGAATAATTGCTATGAAATTAAAAGGTATGGAAGAATTAGAATTGTTAGTAAACTATTTTTGGGAGAGCGAACATCTTGAGCAAAAACCAAAAGATCATTTTTTCAGAAGGGTTGTGGAAAATATAATTCCATATTCAAAAAGCTGCAAGTAACAAAAGAATATTCAGTATACTTATTAAAATATAAAATTATGAGAAGTGCCAGTCTTTTATTTTTTGCCTGCGTAACGATTTATGCCTGCAAAAAAAATAATACAAACCCCACTACCCTGCCATCACAGGAATTGACCGGAACCTGGAGAATGGTTTCCGTAAAAGATAACGCTTTAAACATAACCACTACAAAACCTGCAGATCTTACCGGCGATGTTGATATGACATTCACTTTTTCATCTCCAGACTCAGGAGCTATAAACGGAAGTACTACCAGGAATGTTTTTGGTGGCAAATGTTCTGTGGGAAATCCACGGATATTATTAATGCAGGATGTTTATTCAACTGAAGTTAACGAAACAAGTTGGGGATTTTTATTTTTAGACAATATATACTTATCAGAAAATTATCAAATTGGCATTGACAATAAATTGAACATTAATACCTCCACAAATAAGACGCTCACATTTAGTAAACAATAAGCCGTACGCCAATAACATTTTTCGAATCTAACATTTCTGCCTGCGGAACAGCCTAGAGAATTTATGGCACCCAGCTGCTGTTTCAATGTTGTAATATTGCACAACCAAAACGGTAACAGTTATAAAAACAACATCTATTCAATGTTAAAAAATTCTTTATCCCGTTTCAGGCTGGTCGCTTTTTTAGAAGGCTGTTCTTACCTGCTATTGGCCATCACCATGCCGCTGAAATATAAAATGGATATGCCCAGGCCCAATTATATTGTGGGCATGGCACATGGTGTGTTGTTTTTATTGTACATCATTTTGTTAGTGATTGTAGCGGCACAATACAAGTGGGGTTTCAAAAAAATTGTACTGGCATTTATTGCATCGCTTATTCCCTTTGGAACTTTTTATGCTGCAAAGAAGATCTACCCGGCGGAGCGTTAGTTATAAAATCAAAGTTCCAAAGCCTAAAAAGACTTCGGAACTTTTGCACCTGTGGCAACATTCTTTCCCTTGTTACCTGTTATTAATGCGTTACCTGCAATGTAAACCCGGCATTAGCAGTAAAACTTGCACCGGCACTAACTGAAATACTTCTGCAGGTTCCATTTGCATTCAGCACAGGTGTTCCTGTATTTACAATTACATCTGTATTGGCTTCAGGCAATGAATTACAACTCCAGTTTGCAGGATTGTTCCAGAGATTGTTTACAGTACCTCTCCAGGTGTTTATAAATTTGAGTGTGACTGTATTGCTGAAATTGCCAGCAACATTGCAGCGGTATTGATAGCCATAAAAATTACCAGGAGCATTATTTATCTGCAGTGCAACAGTTGTAGCACCAGCATAAGTAGCATTGTTGCTGATATTGGTAAAGCCACTGCCGGTATTTACCTGCCACTGGTAAGAAGCGCCGGTAATATTTGATGTATAAGAAACAGTACCCCCAACGCAGGCATCAGAAGACGGCGGGGTAACATTGCTTCCACCCAAAATATACAGATCAGTTGCAGCATCGTCGCCATTATTTGCCCCAATAAATATTTTACCAGCAATGGGAAAAAGAAATACATCTAGATCTGAACCATCTGGACCCACATTAATATCTGCTTTAAGAACAGTATTGGCCAGCGTACCATCGGTTTTCCATAATTCATTTCCTTTTATGCCGTCATCCGCAGAAAAATATAAGGTATCAGCCGTAAAAGCATAGCTTGGATAATCAGTGCTGTTCTCAGGGCCTGTATTTATATCCTTTACTATCCTTGTATTCGCCAGTGTGCCATCAGAGATCCAAAGTTCTCTTCCCTCGGCATCTGTACTGGCAGTAAAAAAGAATTTATTGCCCTGGAATAAAGGGTTGGTAAGAATTCCGGTATTAAGATCATACTGGTAGTTGGTAATGATAGATGGATAGTCGCTGTTTACAAACGAAAATGCTTTGAATACGGTAGTGCCTGCAGGCGTGCCATCGCTTTGCCACAATTCAGAAGTGGTGGCGCCATCTGAAACAGAAAACATAAATTTACCAGGCAGATTTACTGCATTAAACAAAAATATGGGAGCAGGAAAGGAATTGCCGGGCACTATATCTTTTACCAACACGGTTCCTCCGGTTGTGCCATCAGTAACCCAAACCTGACCCGTACTTACACCATTATATGCCCTGAAATATGCTTTACTATTAAACAAATGAAAACCCTGGAAAATGGGAAAAGCAAATCCAGGAAAAATTTCAAATGAAGTGCTTGACGGCAAATTTGTATAAATATCTTTTACTAAAACAGTTCCGGCTGCTGTACCATCTGTTTTCCAAAGTTCTTCACCATGTGTTGCATCCTTAGCCATAAACAAAACAGTACTCCCCAAAAGAAAAAAATTATTAGGGCTGGATGAGTCGGCACCGGTATTGATATTTTTTAATATTGCTGTACCGGCATTGGTGCCGTCAGATTTCCAGAGTTCAAGCCCGTCAGCAACTGTGTTGGCTACAAACAACAGGTAACCGCCATTTGAAACCATTTCATAACTGTCCTCCCCGTTGCTACTCACAGGGCCTGTTACAATATCTTTTACCAATGTAGTACCGGCATTAGTACCATTTGTCCTCCAGATCTCCCTCCCTTCGGCCAATGTTGTGGCAGTAAAATAGGCAACCCCATTCATCAAACTAAAATCAGCAGGTGCCGAGGAAAGCGGGCCTGAATAAATATCTTTTACCAGCGTGGTGCCTACAGCAGTTCCATCTGTACTATATATTTCTGAACCGGTAGCGGCAGTAGTTCCCCTGAAGACCAACTTACCTGATAGCAAACCAATGGCATCTTCCAGCCTTATGGCAGGGGATATTTGAATGGTACCTGCCAGTGTACCGTCTGTTACCCATATTGAAGTGTCAATTTCAGAAACCAGTATTGTTTTGGTGCTGTTTAGGGGATAAACAACCTGGAGGCTTTTGTTAGAATTAATTTGTGTAACCTGTGCCCCGGTGTTAATAGCTGCAGTTAATATACTGGCAACAATAAATAGCTTTTTCATGACATTCTTTTTCAGTGATCAATAAAAACAATGATAAGTGGTCCGGGAAAGCTTTTCAGAAAAATATATGGATCGAATGAAGTGAGGACTGCCGATAAAAATAATAAATGGGATGGCGGAATCAAAGCATTTGAGAAAGTTTTTTAAATTAAGATGGAAAGAACAGCTCATTAAACAATTTAACAACCGCCATTCTGCTTCGCTTTGCATATACTTTATCTTTGTAAAAAAAGGTACAGCATGAAGCTGTTAATCTCTTCACTTTTCATTTTTACCTGCACCCTTCTTACAGCACAGGATAATTATTCCTATGTTGACAGCAAGGCCTTACGCATTCCAAAAGCACAAACTTATTCCACCGACAGCATTGCCCGGTACATAAACGAAAATTGCACAACAGAAAAAGAAAAAGTAAGGGCTTTTTATACATGGATCATCAATAATATTGAATACAGCAAAGACAGTATCTCTCATTTTAACAGGTGGGGCATTGACCCGGAGATAAACATGAACGCCATACTACGCAGAAGAAAAGGGGTATGTGAAAATTATGCTGCTTTGTTTGCAAACATTCTTTTAAAGTGTGGTGTAAAGGCAGCGGTGGTAACAGGCTATACCAACTTACCCGGCAATAATTACTGGAATGGTCATGGCTGGGTGGCAGTGCAGGCAGATAAAGAATGGTTTCTCTGCGACCCTACATGGGATGCAGGCTACAACAGCTACCGTTATTTTTTAGTACCGCCAGGTGAGTTTATTGAAACACACATGCCGTTCGATCCATTGTGGCAACTGCTCGACCATCCCGTTTCCCATAAAGATTTCCGGAGAGGTTATTATCATCACTCAAAAAAAGATACAACTGTTTTTAGTTACAAAGATTCTGTTGCAGTCTATTTACAAAGTGACACGTTGCAACAAATGGAATCTGCCTCAAGAAGGATACAGCTGGCAGGCTTTGATAATGAAGATGTAAAAACCTGGTACAAGTATAATGAGATGAAAGTGCATATTGTGCTGCAGGAAGAAAACATGCAGTTGTTTAATGAGTCAGTGGAGAATTTGAACCAGGCAAAAAAATTATACAATGAGTTTGTGCAGCACCGCAATAATAATTTTATACCAGTAAGGCCGGATGCAGAAATAAATGCATTGTTTACTGCTGCCAACAAACTGCTGGTGGCGGCATATAAAAAGCTGGAAGGTGTAGGGAAAAAATCAGAGAATTACCAGTATGATACCGTTGGATTAAAAGAAAACCTTGATGCATTGAAAGAGAAAATAAAAATGCAGGAAGAATCCTGGAACCAGCATCTTTTAAATGTTGAAGCGGCAAAACAAAAAATACTATAACAGTTACAGCTTTCCTTTTATCCTCTCTTATACAGAACGTTTTAACAACTCCCCAGGCATCCCATAAAAAAATTTGTACCACATTTATGTAATCCCCGGGTTGCCTGCATCCGGTATTTAATTAAAACCGAAAACTTATGCTGTCTGCTGCCTGCTTATTATCAAAGAAAATTAAAGCTGTTGCATCACTTTTTATTATTTGCCTTTTAGTTTCATTTCATACAAAGGAGGAAGCAACAATAAAAGGAAATATACATAATGCAAAAGACGCCTCGCCTTTGCCATTTGTTACAGTACAGGAGAAAGGCACAAAAAATATAACTGCATCCAATACTGAAGGCAGTTTTGTTATAAAGGTTTCAAAACTCCCGGTTATACTTGTATTTTCAGCAGTTGGTTTCGACAGCAAGGAAATAACAGTGAAGGATTCAAACACTGAAATAGTTGTAAGCATGAATGAATCAGCTAGCCGCCTCGATGAAGTGGTAGTAGTTGGCTATGGCACAGAAAAAGGAGAACCTAGTTATACCTGGAGTGATGCGTCAAAAGCAGGAGCTATAACACCGGGTGCTTCTGCTACATTCAAAGAAAGGACAAGTGGAGTGATAATAAAAGGAGAGTATGCATCTGTACCGGGAAAAGTAAGAAAGTCGCTGCGGCCTGACAAGCCTGTTGCAAAAGCAAAAACGGCTGACCGTTCGCCATTGACTTATGAACATGATTCAAAATCAATGGGCGTTTACGATAGCGTCACCATTTCAACAACTGATAAACCCATCAAACGCACCAGCCTGCTTACCGCTGGTGAAGTAAATGATTTTAAGAAATGGAAAATGTGGGAAGATTACAATGAAACGGATTTTAAAACACACAGTGATAAATGGAACCTCTACGCTACACAACGCTACAGCATACAACTGCAGAACAATAACTTTAAAGCTGTAGTTGGTGAAACTATTTATCTCATTAATAAAGACACAAAAAAAATTATCTGGACAGCTATTTCTGATAATACAGGCAAGGCAGAATTGTGGAATGGCTTTTCAAACAATAGCAAAGAAAAAAATTTAGTGCTTGAAATAAAAGGAGAGAAAAAACAATTTGCTGCCATTCCGTTTTCACAAGGCATCAATCATATTCAACTGAACAGGAGTTGCACCGTTTCAAATAAAGTGGAGATAGCTTTTGTAGTGGATGCCACCGGCAGTATGCAGGATGAAATTGATTATTTGAAAGAAGAACTTGATGACATCCTTACAAAATTCTCTGCCAAAAACCCTGCACTTGAGTTGAGTACCGGTGCTATTTTTTATAGGGATAAAGGAGATGACTATGTAACAAGGATGCAGCCATTCAGCAATAATATCAGCAACACTATTGATTTTATTAAGACACAATCATCTGGTGGTGGTGGTGATTACCCTGAGGCATTAAAAGAAGCGCTGGAAGATGCAACAGAAAAATTAGAGTGGAATGAAACAGCAAGAACAAAGATCATTTTCTTATTGCTGGATGCACCACCACATGATGAAACAAAAAATGAAATGGCAAAATTAATTGCCAATGCTGCCGCAAAAGGAATACGCATTGTACCGGTTGCCTGCAGCGGCACGGATAAAGCAACAGAATTTATTTTGCGGTCGATGGCTTTGGCAACAAATGGCACTTACTTGTTTCTTACAGATGATAGTGGTATTGGCAACGGACATATTAAACCAACTACTGATGAGTTTAAAGTAGAATTGCTGAATGATCTGTTGCAAAGAACAATGGAACAAATGTGTTTTGCAAACACCTGCGATGAAAAGAAAAAAACAGAAGAACCTTTTTCTATTTACACAAATAACGAAAAAGTAAAAGTATTTCCTAACCCAACAAAAGGGCCAGTAACATTAGAGACTGATAAAGAACTGAAAGAGATATTTGTGGCTGATTTTACAGGAAAGCTATTAATGCGTATTGTGGTGAAGGATGTAAAAAAACAATACAATATTGATTTGTCTGATTTCCCATCTGCCACTTATTTTATCCGTTATATTACTAAAGAAAATAAAACGGGTGCCGAAAAAATTATTTTGATCCATTAAAACTACACGCCACAGTAATCACAAACAGCGGCTCCTTGTAGTCGCTGTTCTTTTGTTACAGATAGAATATGCAGGCAAAGCGGATACCTTTTGTGATCGATGCTGCATTCTTTATTCTAATCCTTCATTATATTATCAACATTTATAATTTTAGGCTTGATTTTTGAAATAATGCGTTTCGAATTTTGTTTACCAGTTTAGAACCTTTCAGAACTAACGCATGCTTAATAAAATCATTCTTCTGGCCTTCCTGGCACAATCATGTACTACAAAGGCAAGCATTAACACTCCATTTCCAATAAAATTTGTTTCCGGTCCTGGCAAGGCTTCTACAGGCATCATCAGTAAATTTTATGGTGATATACAATACGGCGCCGCCACCTTGTCGTGGAAATTATATGAACAACAAACCAATAGTTTCTTCTTTATCGAAAGAAGTGAAAACGGTAAAGACTTTGCAGAACTGGGTACAGTAAGCAGCCCGGATGGCATTAACTTTCAATACAAAGACAGCATGGCATTACCCACGGGCTTTTACAGGGTAAAATCTATTGGAGTGGATACGGTTTATTCTGACATTATCAGGCTCTCGTCTATAAGTGGCCTGCCGGAAATAAAAGTGTGGCCGCTTCTGTTTGATGTATTAATAACTGTGGAAGTGAATAGCAAGATAAACGAAGCATTCAACGTTGTGCTTACCAACAGCAAAGGCCAGGTGCTCAGCAGCAGGCTGGTAAATGCAGACAAAGGCACCAGCAAAATAGTATTTGATGATGGCATCTCATTTCTGTACCACGATGAATATACAATGACCGTTACAGGTATTCAATATTCCTACAGTAAAAAACTCTATAAGAAATAATCAGCCCTGCAAATCATTTTATAAATATGCATGGCACAATTTTATGCTGCCACGGCCACTAATACCTACTTTTGCTGCAAACAGCATTTATGATAAAAATCGCAGCGGTTGTTACTTTTATTGCTATTACACTTTCTGCAAAGTGCCAAACGACAGCACAAATAAAAAAAGAACTGGAAACAACCAAAGACCCCATTGGTTATGTAAAATACAAGCTAAAGAAAAAATTCAGTATTGATACAATAACGGTGATGAGCAGCACTTCTTTTATGGGGCTTGCAGACAGCATTGCATACAAAGGGAAAGTAAATAAAGTGTATGGCCCGTTCAAAGGCAATAATGTCTTAATAAAAATACTGGCAAAACTCCCCAATACATTTTACCATGTAAGTCATATTGTGATTGATACCGGCCTGTTCAAAAAAGAATTTGCTGATTCTCTTGCAGACAATATCATCAACCGCATACAAACAGGCAATACCACTTTTGAAAGTATGGCAACTACTTATAGCGCCGATCCGGTTTCTGCCAGAAAAGGTGGTGACCTGGGCTGGTTTGTAAGAGGTGTAATGCTGCCACAGTTAGACAATGGCATCCGCACTCATGCAAAAGGCGAACTGTTTAAAGTATGGACACCGGCAGGGCTGCACATAGTAACGATCAGGGACAAGCCAAAAGAAGATGATGGGTTTGTATTGCAGTTAAGGGTGTTTATGAAGTAGTTTTTAATGGCTAAATTGTTACATTACTAAATTGTAGTTTCTATTACGATTTTTTCAAAGGTCTTTTTTATCTCTTTGCATCCGCAGCATTTCACCAAACTCAATCTTTTTCGCTAAAGAAGAAACTGCCATTGCAATACGTTTAGCTTTAGTTGATTCGGTTTTTGCACTCTCGATCCACTTACTGTAATAGTTTTGAAACGATCTTGTTTTCGTTTTAAAAAATGCCATCGCTGCCGGCTCATCTGCCAAACATTCCATCAGGTCTTTATTCAATTCATATTCTTTTTTATCTTCTGCCAACTGCACTTTTATCATAGCGCCTTTTTTCTTGCCCGTTCCTTTACGGATGGCAGCATTAAAGGGAATTATAAAATTTCCATTGCCCATTGGCAAAAGCGCTACCTGGTTAATGCCAAATGCATCAAGCTTTCCCTTCACCTTAAATGATTTTTTACAGCCGGGTTTTAACTCCTCGGCTATATCAGCAGGTACTTCAATATAGCTCCAGCCCGTCTTTTCACCTTTCCTATCAAACTGCTGTATTGCAGTGGTAAATGTTATCATAAGGCAGCAAAATAAAAAAATCCGCAAACTTTCGTCTGCGGATTTTTTACATGGTCGCCGTTATTCGCTGCTTTTATCCGGGAAGCCACCGTAGCCGTTATCATTAAGTTCATTAAAACAACACAGGCCATTCTTAATAATAAACGGCAGCAGCAAACAATGCAGGCAACCAGTATCTTCATTAAAACCCTAAGCCAATAGTAAAACCATGCACTTTAGCAGGGAAATCCATCAATTTTGTTGCGGCACCTGTTGTAAGGTTAACGCTGTAAAATCCATGTGAACCACTCACCGTAAAAATTGCATACGCAGTGCCACTGGTGCTTCCAATATCAAATCCATTTTCTGAATCTACATGTATTCCTAAAGCACCAACCGGTACAAGTGTGCCATTATTTGGCGGCACCTGCATGTATAATGAATCTGCACGGCAATCAATATCAAATAAAGTGGTGGTGGTGGCGCCTGCAAAATTGTTTGTATAGGCTGCTGCTGACACACGGGGTACACCAGGATTCAGGTCTGCATCCATTGCTGCCACCGTTCCAGTTAATGGGTTAAGGCGTAAGTTCTGTCCGTTGCGGCTTACTACTCTTATCCTGTCAACCGTAGGATTAAAGTCAAATCCAAAATAGGCACCATTCAATGCTGCATACGGACCAACACCTACAACTGTTGCTGCGCCATTTGAAGTGTTAAGTGTATATAACATACCCATTTTTCCCAGGCCATATATCTGTCCGTTCAATGGGCGGAAATCAATTCCTTTTATACTATCGCCAGCCATTACGCCTGTAATTGCTTTTGCAACCGGGGCAGCCGTTGACGTTGGATTGAAGATCAAAAGATTGTTTGTTCCATCAATTGCATAAGCAACAGGTCTTGTGGGTATTGCTATACCATTTACCACACCTGCAAAATTTCCCAGGCTGGTGGCAGCACCGGTGGCAGTATCTATTTTATATAAACCTGCTTGCCCACCCACGGTAAGGGTGGCAAGTGCAATAGAATTATCCCATGCAATATCAAAACCAGTTTCACCTGTGGCCATTACGCCGAGGCTGCCTACTTCTACTAAAGTGCCGTTGTTAGGCGGTGTTTGCTTATATAATTTTTGTGTGCCGGGGTCCACATCAAATAATGTAGTGGCAGCAGCACCTGCAAAACTGTTAGTGTAAGCTACACTGCTAACCGCAGCGCCTGTAGCGCCATTGATATTCCCATCAGTTGCTGCCACTGTACCTGTTTCAGGATTAAGGCGCAGGTTTTGCCCGTCACTTGTTACCAATCGTATCCGGTCAACAGTGGGGTTAAAATCAAAACCGACAATACTTCCACTTACAGCAGGTGTAAACGCATCAACAGCCGGTGTTCTTGCTGTACCGGTTAATGTATTTATTATGTACAGCCTGCTGCTGCTTCCTACGCCATACAGTTCCCCTGTTGCCGGACGAAAATCAATAGCCAGTATTGATTCTCCGCTTTGGAGGCCACTGATGGCAACAGAAGAAATAGCAGTGCCGGGTGCATTTGCATTAAACTTTGCTAACTCACCTGCTGACGTGAGCCCGTAAAAAATAAGATCGGGGCCTGTTTCTGTTGGATTGGGAACGGGGCGGTTTTCATCCTTTTTACAGGAAGAAAAAGCAATGGATGCAGCGATAAATGACATGAAGATATACTTCACCTTTGGTGTTATTTTTTTCATAACCATGTAATTTTTTTGAGATTAGAAGATATAGTTAACGGCTCGTTAAACAATTACGGAATAATTAAAAGGTTGGTTTTTCAAACGTCAATTTTATTTTTTTTAAAATCTATCTGCAAAAAATTGGATCGACTGGTGCCATATTTTTTAGAAACTGTTAACCGTTATTTGTCTATTTTTATTTTTATGAAAAAACAAATGCAATTCCTTGTTGCCGGCTTGCTACTCCTGGTAAGCCAATTATCTTTTGCACAGGAAACGGATAGCCCCTACAAAATGGTTGATGGGTATGTACAATCATTGGGCAGCCTTGATACACTAAACATGGGTACCATCAGTTATATCCTCACAAAAAAATTTCCAGAGAACACAGATAAGGTGAGGGCAATTTTTTACTGGATTGCCAACAACATCAGTATTGATTTAAAAATGGCGAAAAAAGGAAGTAATGAAAAAATGGTATCTGAAGATATTTTAAAAACAAGAAAGGCCAACGCTAATGGCTATGCAACTTTGTTCCAGGATATGTGCAGCGTGGCAAAGATCAGGTGCCTTACAGTAGATGGCTACATTAAAAAAACTATAGACGATATCAATAATCAGCCGGATGAATTTAACCATACATGGGCTGTTATTCAACTGGGCGAAAGCCCTAATGCCTGGTATTATGTTGACCCTGAATGGGGCAGCGGTTATATTGATGATAAGGCAACTGTATTTACAAAAAAATTTAACGATGCCTATTTTTTTGCCAATAAACAACTATTCAACCTGCAGCATTTTCCTGATAATATGGCCTGGCAACTGGGTGGCACCGGCGCTAAATCAGCAAAAGAGTTTTTTGCACAGCCTATTGTAAAGCAAAATGCCAGTGAATTTGGCATCAGCAGCTACCTGCCAAAAGAAGGGTTTATAAAAGCCAGCACCAAAAAAGCAGTACAATTCAACTTTAGGGCATCTTCAGATACTAAAATTGAAATTGTGTCGTTACAAATTGGTACAGAAAAAAAGTCCAGGATTAAAACTGTAGATTATTCATTCAATAATGGCGCTATAAGCTTCAATTATAAGTTTGATGAGGAGGAAAGTTATCCCGTAACAATTCTGATAAACAACAAGCCAGTGCTGGGTTATTTTGCTGAAATCACCGAGTAATAAGAGGCTTTGTTAAAGAATTGTGAAAAAAAATTGGACTGTTTTAATAAACTACAAAATATATTTTGTAGTTTACAAACACTAACTAATAATCTAAATTCTAAAAACCATGGGCTTGCTATCAAACTTAAAAGAATGGACAAATTCTCACAATCCAAAATGGTTGGCACTTTTCCGGGTTGCATTAGGTGCAACACTACTCTTAAGGGGCGTTGCTTTTTTAAATGACCCTGAAAAATTCCGTACTCTTATTATAGACAATAGCTTGGGAAATTACCAGGAAATACTGATGAATACGATTCCCTGGATACATATTGGTGGTGGCTTTTTAATTATTATCGGTTTGTTTACAAGGTTTGCCGCTTTTATCCAGATCCCTGTAATTGTGGGAGCTATTATTTTCGTTACATCAAAAAGAGGCCTGTTTAAAGCGGAAACTGACTTCAGCCTTTCCATCATTATCCTCTTGTTGTGCCTTGTATTTCTTGTAGAAGGAAGTGGCCCTTTATCATTGGCCAATTACTTTAAAGAAGAGCAGGAATACGAAAAGTTGGAAGAAGAGGCCACTACAGAATAATTATTCCCATCAACTTTTTATTTTATTTGCCAGCGCAGGCTGGCAAATATTTTTATGCACTTTATTAGCGATGATAGAGTGTGGGAAAGTCATTTTAGTCACTCCCGTTATTCTACCCTACAAAAAATATAAACTAAGGTTCACCTAAAAATATTTTTTACAAGATTTATTCCTCATTTTTGTAAAAACAGGCATATGACATCCTCAGCTGAAGAAAATTACCTGAAAGCTATTTACAAACTGCATGAAAAAAGTGGTGCGATGGTTACCACATCTGAACTATCTGAAACATTAAAAGTAAGTGCAGCATCTGTTACTGATTTTATAAAAAAGATAGCTGCCAAAAAATTAGTGGCCTATGAAAAATCGAAAGGAGTAAAACTTACGGAAACAGGCAGACTGATTGCCTTGAATATTATCCGGAAGCACCGCCTGTGGGAAGTATGGCTTGTAAATAAATTAAACTTTAAATGGGATGAAGTGCATGAAATTGCTGAACAACTGGAGCATGTTATCAGTGATGAATTGATTGATCACTTAGATAAACATCTTGGCTACCCTGCTGCCGACCCTCATGGAGATCTGATACCCGATGCAAAAGGAAAATTTGCAAAAACCAACAGCAAGCCCCTGCTTGAATGTTTACCAGGCGATAAAGTAAAATTCATTGGCGTAGCTGATCATTCAAATAATTTTCTTCAATACCTCACAAAAAATAATTTACAATTGGGCGATGAAATAGTAGTTGAATCAGTAGAAGCTTTTGACCATACTTTTTCTGTGAAAATAAACCGGAAAGAAAATAAAATATTCAGTAAAGAAGTAGTGAAGAACCTGCTGGTGGCGGTGATATAATTAAAAGAAAGATTAACGGACAACCTGGAATTTACCAGAGTCGATCACTTTACCATATTTATCCCTGAGTTGGAAAATATAAATACCCCTGTAAAAGCCATCTAGAGAATAATTAAGACGGGCAGATGAAGCATTGATC
>JAZKGV010000303.1:0-9406 GCA_040385725.1 Bacteroidota bacterium
GGAGGTTTTATTTTGAGTCAACCACACCGGGCAAAACGCTGACTTCTGCAGGGCAGCATATTGAGACCATTTTGTTTGAAGGGATTGGCGGTGGGTGGACATTGATGGATGATCTTGATGTCGGCAGGATATATTTGACCAATGGATCATTCAACACCAATAATAAAAATATAACAATAATTGCTTTCGATTCACAGGGCAGTTCTGTTCGTTCGCTAACGCTTGGCTCTTCTGTTATTAACTGCAGCATATGGGATGTTGATCATTTTCAACTTGCTTTTTCTGTAGGCTCGGCTATTATCAATATTGATGCCCGTTTCCAGGTATATGGAGCGTCACCAACCACTATATTGTATAATGATGTGAATGTGAATCATCCTTCTGCAGCATTTGCATTTCCTTTTAGCGCCTTTGCGGATTTTGTTTCTTTCCGTAACGTGAGTTTTAATGGTTCCGCAGATATATCCGGAAACATTAGTTATGACAATCTTAGTTTTACGGCAGGAAAAATATATACATTATCCGCAGGCCAAACACAAACCATAAGGAATAATTTCATTGCTAACGGCACTTGTAATAGTGTTATCAAAATTATTTCCAGTTCGATAGGTATACAGGCAGGAATACGAAAAACATCCGGTGTTATCATTACCAATTATACAAGCCTAAAAGATATTAAAGCGGATGGCGGAGCTATATTTACTGCCAATAGCGCCATCGATCTAGGTAATAACACAGGATGGAACATCAATGCGGCCACTCCTCTAAATCTTTATTGGGTAGGAGGTGCTGGCGATTGGCATGATGCTGCTCATTGGTCAAGCAGCAGTGGAGGTGCAGGCGGTGCCTGTATACCTACTCCATATGATAATGTATTTTTTGATGCAGGTTCAGGGTTTACATCTACCGGTAATATTGTCAGCATTAACTCAGAAGCAACCTGTGCTGATATGAACTGGACAGGCGCATTGAATAATCCTGAACTTGGCGGTAATACTGTTTATAAACTGCGTATCTATGGTTCGCTGACACTTATTTCCAATATGCGGCTTTCCTTTACCCAGTTTCATTTTGAAGGCATTACTCCTGGTAAAACCATTACTTCAGCAGGCCAACTTATAACCTATATGTGGTTTGTAGGAATTGGCGGTGGATGGACATTGATGGATGACCTGCATGCCGACAGGATACGTTTGAACCACGGTTCATTCAACACCAATAGTAAAACAATCACTACCGTAGCCTTTGAATCAACTACCGGTTCTCTTCGTTCTCTTACACTTGGCTCCTCTGTTATTAATTGTGCTCTATGGGATGTTGACCATGTACTGGTCACTTTTTCTGCAGGCACTTCCACCATTAATGTTGATAGCCGTTTAACGGTTTATGGATCTTCTCAATCCACAGTGTCGTACTATGATGTGAACGTAAATTATTTTTCGACAGCATTCTTCTTTCCCTTTTCAGCCGCTGCTTCTTTTCATAATGTAGTCTTTAATGGCTCCGCAACTATCCAGGGAAACAACACGTATTTCAATCTGAGTTTAGCAGCAGGCAAAACATACAGGCTAACAGCAGGACAAATACAAACTGTAACGAATAACCTTCTTGCCAATGGCACCTGTACTGCTGTTATCAAAATCATTTCCAGTTCTACAGGGATACAGGCAGGAATACGAAAAACAGTAGGTACTGTTACCACCACTTATACAAGCCTTAAAGATATTAAAGCAGATGGCGGAGCTGCATTCACCGCTAATAATGCAATTGACCTGGGCAATAATACAGGATGGAACATTATTGCTGCAGCCCCTCTGAATCTTTATTGGGTGGGCGGCGGTGGCGATTGGCATGATCCTGCACATTGGTCAACCAACAGTGGTGGTACAGGTGGTGCCTGTATTCCCACTCCTTATGATAATGTTTTTTTTGATGCAGGTTCCGGGTTTACATCCACCAGCAATATTGTCAGCATTAATTCAGAAGCAACCTGCGCTGATATGGACTGGACAGGTGCATTGAACACGCCTGAGCTGGGCGGCAATACTGTCTATACTTTTCATATTTATGGCTCATTGAAGTTCATTACCAATATGCGGCTTTCCTTTACTCATTTTTATTTTGAAGCACTTACACCAGGTAAAACCATCACTTCAGGAGGACAGCTTATATATTACATGTGGTTTGTAGGAATTGGCGGCGGGTGGACATTGATGGATGACCTGCATGCTGACAGGATACGTTTGAATAATGGTTCATTCAACACTAATAATAAAACAATCACTACAGTAGCCTTTGAATCTACAACCAGTCTTATACGTTCGTTTATACTTGGCTCTTCTATTATCAACTGTGCTATATGGGATGTTGACCATTCTCTCATGACTTTTTCTGCAGGCACTTCCATCATCAATGTTACTACCCGTTTTTCGTTAGGAGGATCGTTACCATCTACTGTGACATATAATGATGTTAATGTAGATTATCCTTTTACAGCAACCTTTTTTCCTTTTACGGCCTCTGCTTCCTTTCATAATGTAAGTTTCACCGGTTCAGCAACCATACTGGGAAACAATATTTATTTCAATCTTAGTTTTACGCCAGGAAAAATATACACCCTGGGAGCAGGGTTTACGCAAACGATAATCGGAAATCTTTTTGCAACAGGCAATGGAGGTTTCCCCATCCGGATTCAATCAAGTTCTATAGGAAGACCCTCAACTATTTTTAAAGCAAGCGGAACACTTTGTCTTGATTTTTTACGCCTGTCAGATAATATTGCAACAGGCGGAGCCACATTTTATGCAGGCTCACATAGCGAAGATATAAGTGGAAACAACGGATGGATATTTGGTTCGCCGGGTGGAAGTGAATTGAACCTGCCTGCATTATTAAAACGCTGTAACAATGATACAGTCAGCATCGCAGCGCCAACAGGCTTTACAAATTATACATGGTCTCCTGATTATAATGTGAGCAATACAACCGGCAGCACAATAAATGTGTGGCCTTCTGTTGATACATTTTATATACTCACCGCTAATAATGGTTGCGGAGTATCTTCTGATACAGTGCATATCGGTGTATTTACTTCTGCAAGGATTGATCTAGGAAATGACACCAGCTTATGTGAAAACACAAGCATTGAATTAAATGCTGGTAATGGTTTTACAAATTATACATGGAGCAATGGAGGTAACGGGCCAGGAAATACAGTTTCTGCAGTTGGTACATATAAAGTATCTGCAACCGATGCAAACGGATGTATTTCCGAAGACAGCCTTTCGATTATTAATATTTATCCAAACCCTGTAATTGATCTGGGTAATAATAAAAGTATTTGTGAAAAGACAACGCTTCTTTTAAACCCCGGTGATGCCTTTGCAGGTTATTTGTGGCAGGATGGTGCTGTTAGTAAAACGTATGCTGCCTCTTTAGCCGGTTTGTATTGGGTGGAAGTAAAGAATGATAATAATTGCAAGACAAGGGATTCAATAACGGTGCTTTCCATCTTACCATCACCTACAGTTAAAATAGGAAAAGATACCAGCGTGTGCAATGGCGAACAGCTTATTTTGAATGCGGCAACGCCAGGCGCAATAAAATATTTGTGGAATGATAATTCTGGTAATTCAAACTACCAGGCAAATAATACAGGTGCTTATTCAGTACTGGTTACAGATGCTAATAACTGCATTGGAGGAGATACAATTACTGTTGAGTTTAAAAACTGTGATTGCAATGTTTCAATACCAAACGCATTTACGCCCAATAACGATGGGTTTAATGACGTATGGAAAATTTCAAGAGAGACTTGTGTATTGCAGATAGAAGTGGCAATATATAATCGCTACGGCAGCCGGGTGTTTTACGACAGGAATTACCAGGATAACTGGCGGGGCATTTATAATAATAAACCACTTCCTGATGCTACTTATTACTACGCCATAAAGATTCACTACCGTGGGGGGCGCATCTGGAACAGGTATGGGGATCTGACCATATTAAGGTAAGATGTGGCACAGCGTATCTCTTTATTGCAATAAACAAAAAGCCATGCCAGCACAAAAAATAAAACCCACCACAATAGAAGAATACATCAATGCAGCGCCTGCAGATGTACAGGAAAGATTATACAAACTGCATGAGTGTATTAAAAAAGCAGCACCAGGCACTACTGAAGAACTTAAATGGCGGATGCCTGCTTACAGTTATCAAAAGATATTGGTAACCTTCGCAGTATTCAAACAACATATCGGGTTTTACCCAATGGAGAGTGCTATAAAAGCATTTAAAAAAGAATTGGCTACCTACAAAACTGCTGAAGGCTCAGTGCAATTTCCTTTAGACAAACCATTGCCTTTTCCATTGATCCGCAAGATTGTTTTGTTCAGGGTAAAGGAAAGTAAAGAAGGAATAGTGAGATGGAGAAGCTGAACAAAGCCGTTGCATTTGTACTTTGTATCATCTTTTTAAGTTGCTTATTTTAATACCGAAATAATTTTGACGTAAAATAAAAGCTGCATGTTTTATCCATGCAGCTTTTATAATGAGGTGTATCCTGTTATGTGGTATAGCTTGTTTCGGTTTCCTGTTCCACCAGTTTCCTGCCTTTTGCCAATGCTAAAAAAGCAATGCCTGTTATAAAGCCGAGCAGTACAAAGCCTACTATCCACAATGCCTTTTCACCACCGCTTGCCACTTTATTTTTTGCAACAGCTACTATGCCCATTATCCTGTAGGTAAGGCTGGTTGCCACCATCACGATAAAGGAAATAATTACTACCGGTGTAAATAATTTTTCAAAAATAGAAAAAGGATCGGGCTCAGGGTTATAAGCAGAATACTTTACAACAGAAAAGATAGCCTGTAAATAAAAAATTAAAAAGATAATACCGGAAATCATTGATAAAATAAATATCCAGAGGAAGGTTTTGTATTTCATATTGTTTTTTTTATAAAAGTACAAATTTGAAATGTATGTTTTGTTGGTATTTCCCACAAAGCACACAAAGAAACACAAAGCAAGCCTTTGTAGGCTTAGCGCCTTTGTGGGCAATGTCTCTCACAAAGCACAAGCAACACAAAGTAAACCTTTGTTGGCTTAGTGCCTTCGTGGGCAATGTGTCTCACAAAGCACAAGGAACACAAAGCAAACCTTTGTTGGCTTAGCGCCTTTGTGGGCAATGTCTCTCACAAAGCACAAGGAACACAAAGTAAACCTTTGTTGGCTTAGTGCCTTCGTGGGAAACCATTCAATAAAAAAGCAGCTCAATAAAGAACTGCTTTTAATTGATATTACAAGTTGTATCATTTTATAAAACGTACTATTCGTTTGTCAGTGCCATTAATTACTGCCATTGCATAAAAACCACGTGGCAACACTGCAGCAGGAATGGTGAGTGTTGAGTTAACAATGGGCAATGTGCTGCTATAAACTAATTTTCCTGTCATGTCTGTAATTGCAATCTGTATATTTCCTTCTGTGCCGGTTACATTCAGTTTGATGTTATCCAATACAGGGTTTGCAGCCAATTGTACATTCCATGTTTTTACATTTGATTTTAAGGATACTATATTGCTGAGTTGCATTTTGCCATCATTGTCAATAGTAAGTAAACGATAGTAAATAATAGGTTTACCGCTGCCTGCAATATTTACATCTGTGAACTGGTAGGATAATTTATTACTGCTGTTGCCTGCAGCCTGTACAATACCGATGTTTTCAAAATGCACCGCATCATAACTGCGTTGTACAGTAAAATTTTTGCTGTTTACTTCCTCTTGTGTGTACCAATGTAACACTGCATCCTTGTTTTCTTTTACAACTGAAAATCCGGTAAGCCTTACCGGCAGCGGTGCAAAGTTTCCATCCACCACAAAAAGGTCTGTGTTATTGTCATCATCGCCGTCGGTAGCGCTGAATATTACTTTGTTATTGTTTACAATGCCCAGCATAGGGTTGGCATCAAGCGACACATTGTTAATATCTTCCACCATCTCCGTATTGGCCGCAGTACCATCAGTTCTCCACAATTCATTGCCGGCAGTGCCAACGGTGGCAGCAAAAAAGAAAGCGGTGCTGGTATAAAGAAAAAAAATGTTGCCGGCAAAGTCAATACCATCAGCAGTGCCGGGGTTGACATCTTTTACGATCGTAGTATTGGCAATGGTACCATCACTCACCCATAGTTCTTTGCCCTCTGCATCACTGCCACCAACAAAGAAAAATTTATTACCCTGGAAAAGCGCCTGTGAAAGATTGCCGTTTTGAAATGTATAGTTCAATGCAATAAAAGGCAGCTGCCCGGCACTTACAAAAGAAAAACTTTTGAACAACGTGGTGCCTGCAGTTGTGCCATCTGATTGCCATAGTGATGAGCTTGTTCCATCACCTACCGGGAATATAAACTTGCCTGCTGCATCCACTGCATCAAACAAAAGGACACTTGCAATGCCTATACCGGGAATAATATCTTTTAGCAATGTAGTATTGCCGGTAGTGCCATCGGTAGCCCATACCTGTCCGCCGCTGGAGCCATCCGTAGCAGTAAAATAAACTTTGTTATTAAAGCTGTGTGAGTTAAATGCAACGGGAAAACCAAAGCCCGGAAACAATTCAATAGTACTGCAACTGGCAGGCCCCACATTAATATCTTTTACAATCGTAGTATTGGCACCCGAGCCATCTGTTTTCCATAACTCTTCTCCATTGGCAGCATTTTTTGCTAAAAACAAAACCATATTGTTATACACAATAAAATTATGTGGCTTTGATGAATCGCTGCCGGTGTAAATATCTTTCAGCATTGTAGTGCCGGCATCAGTGCCATCCGATCTCCATAATTCAACACCTTGTGTTGCTGAGCCAGATGCGGCAAACAAAAGATAAGTACCGGTACTTACAAGATTGTAATTATTTTCTTCATTGCTGCCGGCTGTCCCTGTATTAATATCTTTTACCAATGTGGTACCTGCGGCAGTACCGTTAGTTCTCCAGAGCTCACGGCCTTCTGCAGCGGTGACTGCGGTGAAATAAATAAACCCATTGTGCAAAACAAAATCGGCTGGGTCAGAACCTGCAGTACCAAGGGTAATATCCTTCAGCAATGTGGTGCCGCCTGCTGTGCCATTAGTAATATACAATTCCGAACCGGTGCCAGGCATCCATCCATGAAAAATGAAATTGCCATTGAGCAGGCCTCCAATACCAACAAATTTTACTGATGTTGATAGCTGTTGTGTTGATTCCGAATTGCCTTCTGTAACCCACAATGTACTGTCGGTTTGGGATGTAACAATTGTTTGCACATTGTTAAGCGGTATGGTTGCATACAGGCTTTTGTTTGAATTGATTTGTGTAACCTGTGCTTTTGCGGTGATGATTGCCATCAATAAGACGGCAAGAAGGAGTAAATTTTTTTTCATGCCCGAAATTTTTAAGTTAAGAATAGAACGACAGGTGAACTGTGGTTTTTCAGGCGGTATATGTGGAGTATCAGCAGCTAAGTATATGTAAATATAAAAAATCGTTTTGGCTAATCATAGTGATTTGAAAGAAAGAAGTGAAAAAACCAGGGAAAGTGGAGGCTTTTCAACAGGCAATAGACAAAAAAGTAAATATACAAGTTGTAAAAAGCAGTAATAATGAATAATTAAACATCTTCCTCCTTAAAAGATAATTCTAAACTACTGATGCTTGCTTTTACTTTCCTGTAAGTGACACCTGCTTTATTAAGCATCATTTTAGATGCTTTAAAGATATCGTTGCCCTCATACTTGTCAGATAAATAGATCACTTCTGTAATACCGGATTGTATAATGGCCTTGGTGCATTCGTTGCAGGGAAAGAGAGCAGTATAAATTTTACATCCCTGCAGATCCATTCCGATATTATTTAAAATGGCGTTTAATTCTGCGTGGCAGATAAAGGGATATTTGGTTTGCAGGAAATCGCCTTGCTTTTCCCAGGGAAATTCATTGTCATCACAACCAATCGGCAAGCCGTTATAACCGGCGCCAACAATTTTATTTTTCTGATTCACAATACAGGCGCCTACTTGTGTGCTGGGGTCTTTGCTGCGCTTTGCACTCAGTAAAGCCACTCCCATAAAATATTCATCCCATGAAATATAATCCTGCCTTTTTTGTAAGTTGCCCATATCGCTTTATTAAAGCAACGAATGTATTTAATTAATTGATGTTGTTGGTGGCAGTAGCAAAATTCCTCCCGTCAGCCTTTTTCAATGCTTTGTCCAGTCAAAATATCCGTTCGGTAAAATTGTATGGGATTACGCTTTGGCCAGGTTGTAACTTGTTGTGTTATTTATTCTGTCACCAAAACTTTTTATTATGATTGCGTTATATGCAGCCCGTACGGCAAAAATTTGCTTGTTGTTAGTGGCACCTTTATTTTCACTGGCACAAAATAATATTACCGAGCCTGCAGCCAGCCCTGCAGCAGAAGTGTCGCAGGAAATTGGTATTTCAAATGTTACGGTACACTACTCCAGGCCTGCTGTAAAAGGAAGGGAAGTGTGGGGCAAGATCGTGCCATACGGATGGACCAAACAGGGCTTTGGAAATAATAAAGAATCGCCCTGGCGGGCAGGTGCTGATGAAAACACCACCATTCGTTTTTCACATGATGCAATGGTGGAAGGAAAACCTGTAAAAGCAGGTACGTATGGATTGTTCTTTGCAGTAAATGAAAATAATACAGCCGAATTGGTTTTGTCAAAAGACTATCGCTCATGGGGAAGTTTTTTTTATGAAGCAGAACATGATGCTTTAAGGGCGCCAATAAAACTGAATGATCATGCAAATACAGAATTGCTTACTTACGAGTTTAATAATGTAAGCAAAAGCGGCGCTACGCTGGCATTGAATTGGGAGAAGAAACAGTTTCCTGTAAAAATTGAATTTGATGTAGAGAAAATTGTTATTGCCAATGCACAGGAAGAATTGAAAGGGCCACTTGGATTTAACTGGCGTGGTTTTTTAAGTGCTGCATTGTACACAATGCAGAATAAAGTGGCACTTGAGCAAGGCTTGCAATGGGCCAACACTGCTGTTGCACAAAATAAAAGCTTTGCAACATTGAGTGCACAATCAGGTATACTGAAAGAGATGGGTAAAGCTGAAGAAGCAGATAAAATAATGGATGAAGCCATGGTAATGGCTACAGAAGCTGAACTGAATATTTATGGTTACCAACTGATAAATGGTGGAGAGGTTGATAAAGCCATAGAAATTTTTATCACCACTACAAAACGTTTCCCAAAAAGTGCCAATGCATGGGACAGCCTCGGCGAAGCTTATTTCACCAAAGGTGATCAAAAAAATGCGATCGTGAATTTTAAAAAATCACTTAGTATGAACCCACCAGAAAATGTAAAAGTGAATT
>JAZKGV010000304.1:0-308 GCA_040385725.1 Bacteroidota bacterium
AGGAGGCCCCGATAATTTTTTCTGTTATGTCTTTATATTTTAATTCAGGCATAATATAAATCGGTGTAATCTTTTAATCCCATTGATCCGTGATTCAGACAACAGGCAATTGAATGATAAATGTTGTTCCTTCGTTTTCTTTTGTTTCCACTTTCAATTCCCCGCCATGCGCTTTTACAATATCATAACTTAATGATAAACCTAATCCTGTTCCTTGTCCAGTTGGTTTGGTAGTAAAGAATGGTTGAAATATTTTATCCAATAATTTTTGAGGGATACCACTGCCATTATCTTTTACAGTAATCAAA
>JAZKGV010000304.1:318-12885 GCA_040385725.1 Bacteroidota bacterium
TTCATCCACTACATAAAAAGCATTGGTGATTAAATTCAATATCACTCTCCCAATATCCTGCGGAATGATATTGATGTTACCAATCGTTTCATCAAAATCTGTTTTTAATGTGGCGTTGAAAGATTTGTCCTTTGCTCTTAACCCATGATACGCCAAACGCAAATATTCATCTGCCAGTTTATTAATATCGGTGGGTTCTTTGGTTGCATTACTACTTCTTGAATGCTGAAGCATTCCTTTCACAATACCATCAGCACGTTTACCATGAAAGATGATCTTTTCTTCATTGTCGGTAACATCCTTTGCTATTGCCTTTACTTCATCATAATTTCCTTTCGTTATTTCTTCATTCATTTCTGCCAGTAATTCTTTATTTACTTCACTAAAGTTGTTGACAAAGTTCAACGGGTTTTGAATTTCATGGGCAATGCCTGCAGTGAGTTCTCCAAGGCTTGCCATCTTTTCAGATTGTATCAATTGCTTTTGTGTGGTCTTTAATTCACCCAGCGTTGTTTCTATCTCCTGTTTCTGCGATTGCAGTAAAGTATTGGCTTTTTGTTTTTGCCTGTTGTTGCGGTATAAAATAAATGCCAGTACCACAAACCCTGTAATGATGCCAATGAGCCCATACATTTTTATTTTGGTTTCGTACCGCTGTTTTTCTTCCCTGATTTGTTGTTCCAATTGCAGGCGCCGGTTGGCTTCGTTAAAACCAAGTGTCTGAAACTGCCTTACTTTATCTGTATTGTACAAACTATCTTTTGCTGCAATAGAAAGCTGCAGGTATTTATAAGCGCTGTCGGGTTGGTTATTGGCCTTATACAATTCAGCGATCAGCGGGCTTATTTCTGCAACATAATACAATGAACTTTCACCCCAGGACCGGAGGTTCAGGCTATTGTTTTGATAATAAGCCAATGCCTGCCTGCCATACCATAATGCAGAATCAACCTGGTTAGTCTTTTGAAATACCTTTGCCATACCAGCCTGTGCAAGTGGGATCCAAAGGCCTGTCCAGGTAGTTGAAGCCCTAAAGACATACCTGTAATTACTTAGTGCCGAGTCATTCTCATTCATAGCTGAATAGATGTTAGCAAGCAACAGGCGGCCATATGCAATACCCTCCACAACAAGACTATCAATATTGACTGCCTGTTTTACATAGTTCAATGCAGGGGAGAAGTTATTCAACCTGTAGCTTGCGTTTGCAACATTGATTTTTGCCCAATAGAGCGCATCACGGTACCTGTTATCACTTGCATCCAATGTGACGACAACAGAGTCCTGTTGTTTTGCATAATTCAGCATGCTCTGGTAATCCTTCATTGAAAGATAATCGCTGGTGATATTGCCCAGTGCCAATGCCAATTGAAACTTATCTTTTTCCTTTTCAGCAAGCTTTAAATTTTCCAACCGCATTTCCAGTGCCTTGGGATAATTTCCTAACGAATGGAGCAGAAAAGCTGTTGTTTCCTGCAGGCTTATGAGTTGTGCTGAATTACCAGCTTCTACCCATTTTTTGTAATCGTTGGATCCTTTCATTTTCTCCACCAGTTGCAGGGCTTGCTGAGCATAGTGTAAAGCCGAATCACTGTTATAATAATAGGTTTCAAAAGCGTAAGCGTTAATAAGGGCAGACAATATCTTTAAACGGTTTGTATCAGGTAATGGCTGGGAAAGGTTCTTCCATTTGTCAATAAAGAACTGGTCCATCCAGGAGCTTACACTGTCAATTAATACAGTGTCTTTCCGGATAGTTATTTCCCTGTCGGCCACTTCAGCTCCATTCAATTGTTTTTCTACTGTGCGCCAGTTGCCCCTGTGAAACTTATATTTTTGTACGCCTGCTTTTATATTCAGTGTGATTGATTTTTCCTTTTCTCTGTGGGGCTTCATTAAATAAACAGGACTGCCAGTGATATCCCAGTTGTTGAAAGTACCTGCCACAAAAATGCTGTCGTGTATAATGGCAGTCTTCTCTTTTACAATAAAAGTTACTTTGTATTGTGCCTTAAGCAGCATAAAAGATAACAGAAGAAAGGAAAGGCAAAGGATCTTCTTCATACTGTTGTTTGAATGGATAAGATAATAAACATATCCATGCTGTTATTAAATATTTGGAAGTTGAACAATAAACTCTGTTCCTTCTCCTTCTTTTGTTTCCACTTTCAATTGGCCACCATGTGCTTTTACAATATCATAACTTAATGATAAACCTAAACCAGTTCCTTGCCCGGTGGGCTTTGTTGTAAAAAATGGTTGAAATATTTTATCTAATACTTTTTGAGGAATACCATTACCATTATCGGTTACTCTTATTTCAAGCTTATTATGTATCTTTTTTGTACTTACCAAAACTGTTGGCTCGTATCCTTCAATTCGTGATTTTCTCTTTTCATCTACCACATAAAAAGCGTTCGTTATCAAATTCAATATCACTCTTCCTATATCCTGCGGAATGATATTGATGCTGCCAATACTTTCATCAAAATCTGTTTTTAATATTGCGTTGAACAATTTGTCTTTGGCTCTTAAACCATGATAAGCCAATCGGAAATATTCATCAGCCAGTTTGTTAATATCAGTTGGTTCTTTAGTGGCGCTGCTGCTGCGGCTGTGTTGCAACATTCCTTTTACAATATCACCGGCACGTTTGCCATGATGATTTATTTTTTCCAGGTTTTGTTTCAGATCATTGGCTATTTCTTTTGCATCCTGTAAATTTCCTCTATTTATTTCTTCGTTCATTTCATCAACTAACTCTGTACTTACTTCACTAAAGTTGTTAACGAAGTTTAGCGGGTTTTGAATTTCATGTGCAATGCCTGCAGTCAATTCCCCAAGGCTGGCCATTTTTTCTGATTGGATAAGTTGTGATTGAGTTGCTTTTAATTCAGATAAAGTCGATTCTATCTCCTGGTTTTTGTCATTCAACAATTTATTGGTTTTATTTTTTTGCTTGTTGTTCCTGTAAAGAATTAAAACGATCGCCAGCATTACTACAAGACCAGCTATAAATAAATATAATTTTATCCGGGAAGCGTAAGCCTGTTGTGCATCAATTTTTTCCTGTTCCATTCTTTGTTCCCTTAGGGTTTCGCTAAACGTGATATTTTGCGCTTTGCGTAAGTTTTCCTGGTTATATACACTATCTTTTGTACTTGAAACTAATTGCAGGTATTTATAGGCACTGTCGGGTTGACCATGAATTTTATAAAGCCTGGCAAGCACTTCACCAGCTTCTATAAAATCGAAATTAGCACCCGGCTGATCAATTTGGATTTTCATCTTGTGTTCCTGGTAAGTGGCCCAGGAACGTTGTGCATAATACAATGCTGAGTCATAATTATTTTTTTTCTCAAAGAGTTTTGCAATTCCCAATTCACTTTTTCCAATTACGTTGAAAAGACCTTCCAGTCCCGCAAATGGCACACAATTCCGGTAAAAAGAAAATGCCAGCTGATCATTATTTAGCCTGGAATAAATTTCTCCAAGACTCATTGATGACACAGCAAGTGGATATGCCCCATTTACGTCTACCGAAAGCTGGTAATATTGCCGGCCGTAATATAAAGCAGAATCCCAGCGTTGTAAACCAATAAATGCACGGGTAAACCCATCCAGGTAAAAATTTTCTGCCATCCTTCCTGAAAAAAAATCTTTCCATTTTTCTGATGTAAAAACATAGCCCGAGCGGACGATATCCCTCATTTTATAACAATATTTCAGCGCTTCCTTATAATCCTTCATGTACAAGTATTGGTTAGAGATATCGCACATTTGCCAATAGGCATAATCATTATCTCCTGCCTGTTCCATATCATGAAGACATTCCAGTCGTAATTGAAGCGCTTCAGAAAAATTTCCACCTGCGGTTAATATTTGCGCAATATTATAACGGACCTCATTTTGTGTAACAGAATAATGAGATCCTTTTTTGATAGAGTGGGAGGAAGATTTGATCTTCTGGAACAGCAACTGGAGTTGTTGCCCGTACCATAATGCAGAATCTTTATTATAGGTACGTTGGAACGACGAATATAGCTTCCCGAGTGTATTTAATATCCACAGCTTCGTCGTATCCTGCTTCTCGGTTTTTAGCAGTTGTTTAAAACGATCCAGTTCATCATACCATTGTCTTACTGAAATGGTAATCGTGCTGTCTTTAGTGATGTTCATGCTCCTGAAACTATCTTTTCCAATTGCAACCATTTCAACGGATGGTTGGTCGTTGCCATGACAGATCAAATATATATAGTTGCCTTTGGGAAGGTTAAGTGTAATTGATCTATGATCGCCTGATGGTTGCAGCTTAAATGTATCAGCTCCTAATTCCCAGTTATTAAAACTTCCTGTTACAAATATGCTGTCGTATTTTGCCGGCCCATTTTGAGTTACATTAAAAGTGACACGGTATTGTGAAAAGATATGCTGTGAACAAACCAGGAAGATAAGTATGGCATATATTTTTTTCATTGACCGCTGGTTAAATTTATTGATCTTAGTCTTTATTCAATTACCCCACACATAACAAGTGTTTATATTGCTGGTAATTCAACAGTAAACATGGTATATTCATTTTCTTTTGTTTCCACTTTCAGTTCGCCGCCATGCGCTTTTACAATATCATAACTCAAACTTAATCCTAAACCAGTACCCTGGCCTGTGGGCTTGGTGGTAAAGAAAGGCTGGAATATTTTATCTAATATTTTTTTGGGGATGCCGTTACCATTGTCCTTTACAGTAATCAGGACTTTATCCCCGCTTTTTTTTGTACTTACCAAAACAATTGGTTCATATGCTTCAGCTCCTGACTTCTTCTTTTCATTCACCACATAAAAAGCATTGGTAATTAAATTCAGTATTACCCTGCCAATATCCTGTGGCACTATACTTATCTTATCCAGTGAAGTGTCGGGCTGTGTTTCAAATTTTGCATTAAAGGTTTTGTCTTTTGCCCTCAATCCATGAAATGCCAACCGCAAATATTCATCAGCCAATACATTTATATCCGTTAGTTCTTTTTGCCCGCTGCTGGTTCTTGAATGTTGCAGCATCCCTTTTACAATACCATCGGCACGCTTGCCATGAAAATTTATTTTATCCTGGTTGCCTGTTATATCTGCTGCTAATGCTTTTACCTCTTCATAATCGCCTTTTGTTATGGCATCATTCATTTCTGCCAGCAACTCTTTATTTACTTCACTAAAGTTGTTGACAAAGTTTAATGGGTTTTGTATTTCATGTGCAATGCCTGCCGTGAGTTCGCCAAGGCTGGCCATTTTTTCACTTTGTATTAATTGCAGTTGGGTTGCTTTTAGCTCTTCCAAAGCTTTTTCCAATTCCTGTTTCTGGCTTACTAATTCTGCCGTACGTTCAGCTACCTGTTTTTCTAAAAGCATTTTCATTTCTTCAGCTTGCTTTGCCTCCCTCTCTGCCTGCAGTAATTTTTCTCTTTGCTTTAAAAATGCTTTGTGCTGACGGCCGTTTAGTATCATCATCACTATCAGCCATAACAAAGTAAATATGCCTGCCACTTCAAAATAATCTTCCCATTCTTTGTAAAAAACAGGAGCAAAATTGCTTGTAAGCTGGTCTGCCCATTCAATTGCAGCGATTGGCAACATGGCAAACACGACAGGCCTTGCAGGTTGAAAAGCTTTTTTTGACAGTATAATAAAAAACATTACCACCAGCCACACCTGGCAAAAAATATGTACAGCATCTCTTGAAGTTTTGATTGCACTCATCAGCACCATCATAGCGATAGCAGTAAACAGACCAGCGATAAACAACTTGTCCAATTGGGGCAGCTCTGTTTTGGATGCAAGCCTTTTACGGAGAAAAACAAAAAGTATAATAAGCAATACCGGAGACATAAGCAGGTAAACTGGTTGAAAAGGAAAGATAGCAATAAACAAAACGCTATACTTCAACCCGTGGATTTGTTAGTAATAAATATAAAAATGTGTGCAATTAAAAATGCATTGTTGCTTTTTTAAACAGCGTGAAGTTTGCTGATAGTTATATTTGCGGTATAAATTTTTCTGTGGTAACTGCAAAACAAAATCTACGGCTGCAAAAAATTGTTACACTCGTTGGTATTTTCCTTTTTATAACGAAGGTGATTGCCTGGTACCTCACTGGTTCAGTGGCTATTTTAACCGATGCTTTGGAAAGTACTGTAAATGTAATTGCAGGCTTAATTGGTGTGTACAGCCTGTATGTGAGTGCCAAACCAAAAGATAAAGACCATCCTTACGGGCATGGTAAGGCTGAATTTGTTTCGGCCGCTGTGGAAGGTACATTGATAGCAGTGGCAGGTTTTGTTATTATTTACGAGGCCATCAACAATCTCATTCATCCGCACAGTATAAGCAAACTTGATCATGGTATCATACTGGTGGCTATAACGGCTGTTATTAATTATATAACAGGTACTGTTTGTGTAAATATGGGCAGGAAAAATAATTCCATGGCGCTGATCGCAAGCGGTAAACATTTGCAAACAGATACCTGGTCCACTATTGGTATTATTGCAGGGCTCATCATTATTTACTTTACCAATATCTTGTGGATCGACAGTGCAGTGGCAATACTCTTTGCTTTCATCATCATGTTCACAGGCTATAAAATTGTGCGTACCTCCATTGCTGGTATTATGGATGAGGCAGATGAAACGCTGATAAATAAAATGGTGGCATTGCTCAATGGCAACCGACGGGAAAACTGGATAGACCTGCACAACCTCCGCATTATTCAATACGGCAGCAAATTACATGTGGACTGTCACCTTACTGTGCCCTGGTATTTGAATGTGCATGAAGCACATAAAGAAATTGATGAATTAGCTGCATTGGTAAAAACAGAGTTTGGAGAATCGCTTGAATTGTTTGTTCATTCTGATGGCTGTCTCGATTTCAGTTGTTCTATCTGCACCAAACAAAACTGCCAGGTTCGTAAGCACCCGTTTGAAAAAAGAGTAGAATGGACAACAGACAATATCAGCAGCGATCTAAAACATCATTTATGAAAATAATGGATAACAACTACTGGAGCAATCTTTACACAAATGAAGAAGCAGGGTGGGATGTTGGTAACATTACCCCGCCACTGAAAGGATATTTTGATCAGTTGACTGATAAAAATATTTCTATCCTTATACCCGGCTGCGGCAACAGTTACGAAGCTGAATACCTTTTGCAAAATGGATTTACCAACATCACACTCATTGATATTTCTTCTGTGTTATGTGAACAGTTGAAACAACGCCTTGCAAATTATTTATCAAAAGGATTACAAATTATCTGTGGTGATTTCTTTGAACAGCAAGGCCAATATGACCTGATAGTAGAGCAAACTTTCTTTTGTGCATTAGACCCATCGTTACGAAAAAGCTATGCTGAAAAAATGCAGGTGCTGTTAAAGCCAGGCGGAAAATTGGTTGGCGTATTATTCAACCGGCAGTTTGACAGCAGCTCTCCATTTGGTGGTGATGAAAACGAATACAGGAACTTATTTGAAAAACATTTCACCATTGAAATGATGGAGCCTTGTTATAACTCCATAAAGCCAAGGGCAGGGGCGGAGTTGTTTGTGAAATTTACTTCTAAGCAGTTGGAATAAAATTATAACAATAATAAAAGAGCCGGTTTCATACCGGCTCTTTTTAAAATTTATCCCAGCGTTTTCAAACTCTTCTCAATTATCCCCACACATTCCGTCACCTGTGCTGCATTGATCAACAGCGGCGGTGCAAAACGTATCTTATCTCCATGCGTAGGTTTTGCCAACAAACCATTTTCCTTTAAAGCCAAACATAATTCCCATGCAGCTTCAGGATTACTATGTTTTATTACAATCGCATTTAATAATCCTTTTCCTCTTACAATTGATATAAATGGTGAATTGAGTTTTGTTAATCCTTTTCTTAATAATTCACCCATTGCTTCTGCATTGGCAGCCATGTTTTCTTCTTTCAATACTTCCAATGCTTTTATAGCCACAGCACATGCCAAAGGGTTGCCACCATAAGTACTTCCATGCTCACCTGGTTTTATGGTAAGCATTATTTCATCATCGGCTAATACAGCACTTACTGGTAAAACACCGCCGCTTAATGCCTTGCCCAATATCAAAATATCAGGGCGAACATTTTCATGGTCGCAGGCCAGCATCTTTCCTGTTCTTGCCAAACCGGTTTGTATCTCATCAGCGATCATCAGCACATTGTATTCAGTACAAAGGTTTCTTATACCGGTATAATATCCTTCATCCGGAACAACCACACCAGCCTCGCCTTGTATGGGTTCAAACATAAATGCCACCACATTTTTATTTTGAAAGGCTTTTTCTAAAGCCACAAGGTCATTGTGTGGTATGGCAACATAGCCCGGTGTAAACGGGCCGAAATTATTTTTAGCTGTAGGGTCGCTGCTGAAAGCAACAACTCCTGTAGTGCGGCCATGAAAATTTCCTTCACATATCACGATTACTGCTTTATCTTCTTCCACTTTTTTTACTTCATATCCCCATTTGCGCCCCAGTTTTAAAGCTGTTTCCACTGCTTCCACACCGGTATTCATCGGCAACACTTTATCATAGCCGAAATATTCAGTGATAAATTTTTCATACTGTCCCAGCAGGTTGCTGTGAAAAGCCCTGCTGGTCAATGTTAGTTGCGCCGCCTGTTCAATTAAGGCTGCAATTATTTTTGGATGGCAATGCCCCTGGTTTACCGCAGAGTAACCGCTGAGAAAATCGTAATAGCGTTTGCCATCCACATCCCACACAAATACGCCTTCGCCTTTGTTAAGTACTACCGGCAGCGGATGATAATTGTGTGCTCCGTATTTTTCTTCCAGGTGGATGTATTGTTGTGTATTGGGTGTTGTTTCTATTATGCTGTGCATGGTTATAAATTGATAAAATGTTGAATTGATAAATTGTTGTTTGGTTCTTTGAACCAGTTATTTCTTTTCAAAACCGGGAAAAGTAAAGAATGGTGTTACCGGCAGCAATGGATGCCACCTGAACAGTAAAGGAAAGTTCAATGGTTCAGCAGGTCGAGGTTACTGCGTAAAAAAGATGCTATGGAAGAAGAAATTGTAATAGCTGTAAATTTGAAGACAAAATAACAAAAAATAAATGACATATACTGTTCCTGTACAAACCCGTATTGGCCACGTGCATTTAAAAGTATCCGATATTGAAAAAGCCCTGGCATTCTATCGGGATATACTTGGCTTTGAGTTGATACAGCGTTTTGGCAGCAGTGCCGCCTTTATCAGTGCCGGCGGTTATCATCATCACATTGGTTTAAACACATGGCACAGCAAAGGCGCCGGCCCGGCACCCGTGAATGGGGTAGGATTGTATCATACTGCCATTGTATATCCCACAAAAAAAGATTTAGCAGTAATTGTGCAGCGCCTGCAGTCATTAAACTATCCTTTTACCGGCGCTGCCGATCATGGCGTATCTATTGCATTTTATTTAAACGATCCGGATGGTAACGGCGTGGAATTATATTGGGACAAACCAACAAAAGAATGGCCAATAGATAAAGACGGTAATTTGCAAATGGTAAGCGACCCTGTGGATATGGAAGCGTTTTTTGGTAGTTAATAGTCCATAGTCCATGGACCATAGACTATGGACAAACAGTAAATCATACAGATCATATCAATCATTTTAAATCATCATTAAAAAATCAACATAAATAATCACCATCATGAAAACATTTCTCATTGCCGCCGCAACGTTCATATCCGTATCTGCATTTGCACAAACAAACACATTATCCAAATCAACTTACGCTATAAAATATCCCGACACCTGGACATTGTCCGATGGTGCAGATACAAAACAGTTTACGCTTGCGGCTCCTGCTGATTCAGGCCTGGTAGATAATTTTGTTGAAAACCTCAATCTTGTTATCTACGACCTTACCAGCCCAATGAATGCACAGCAGTATGCAGACTTTTCAAAAACTACCTTGCCACAAAAAATTAAAAATTTTGTGATTCTTGAAAATAAAAAAGGCAATATTGGTAAAGACAGTTGGTACATGGTATTTAAAGGTGTACAGTTTGGAAAGAAGCTGCAATGGAAACAATATTATAGTGTAAAAGGAAGCAAAGTTCACATCCTTACTTTTACAGGTGAAGCCATACGTTATAAACAATACATCAAAACGATCAATACGATGATGGCAAGCTACACCATCAAATAGTTTTATAATTAAAGTAATTAAATATGGCAAACAATAAATTACTAAGGATGGACAATATGGGTATTGTTGTTGAATCCCTTGATACTGCCATTTCATTCTTTACAGAAATAGGATTGAGGCTTGAAGGACGGGCCACAATAGAAGGAGAGTGGGCAGGCCGTGTTACAGGGTTGGCAAATCAACAGGTGGAGATTGCAATGATGGTATCACCCGATGGCCACAGCAAACTTGAACTTTGCAGGTACCTTACACCGCCGGTTATAGCAGATCACCGCAATGCACCCGTTAACGCCCTCGGTTATTTACGTGTAATGTTTACCGTTGAAGATATTGACGAGTTGGTATCCCGGCTTACAAAACATGGGGCCCGGTTGGTTGGTGAGGTGGTTCAGTACGAAGACTCATATAAACTCTGCTATATAAGAGGAACAGAAGGGCTGCTTATAGGATTGGCAGAAGAGCTAAATAAATAAACAAGTAATACCAGTTTTACAATAATGAAACATTTCAGCATTTTGCTTCTTTTGCTAACCAGCTTTTGTAGTATTATGAGCCAGCCTGTTCATTACGGAAATAATCCTGCAGCAGAAAAGTATTATAAGATACGTGGAATAAATATGTACTGTGAAACCTATGGCAAAGGCAAACCATTGCTGATGTTGCATGGCAATAGTGGCAGCATTGAAGCCTTTTATAAAAACATCCCTTACTTTTCAAAATATTACAAAGTAATTGCTGTTGACAGCCGTGCCCAGGGAAAAACCAACGACAATAAAGATTCCTTAAGTTTTGAAATGATGGCCGATGATTTTGCAGCCTTGCTGGATGAATTAAAAATTGATTCTGCTTATGTGCTTGGCTGGAGCGATGGGGCTATCAATGCCATTGAAATGGCCATGCGCCATCCCGGCAAAGTGATAAAGTTTGCTGCCACAGGAGCTAATATTACACCCGATTCATCTGCATTCTTACCATCGGTTTGGAATGAAGGAAACCATTACTACAACGAAAACAAAGACAATATTTTAACCACTGCAAAAGAAAAAAACGATTGGAAATTATTTATGCTTGATCACCTGCAACCGAATATTTCTTTACCCTCTTTACAAAAAATAAAAGCACGGGCATTGATCATTGCCGGCGACAGGGACCTGATCGCACCAGAGCATACCATTACTATTTTTCAAAACATTCCCAATGCACAATTGTGGATAATACCCAACAGCAGCCACAGCACCGTACAGGAACATGCTGATGAATTCAATAAAAAAGTGCATGTGTTTTTCAGGCAGTAATTTATAATTGTTGCATTGCTGTATGGTTAAATTGTTATTAAGGCCTTTTCTGCTGCAAACACTTTTAAACAATGCAACAATTTAACCATGCAGCAATAAAATCCTCCTCACAACGCAGTGTAAAAGGTAAAACCACCTAAAAAAATACCCGTCACATTACAAATGACCATTGGCCAGTCTTTCTTTGTTTTCAGGTAGCCATAACAGGTCCATGCTATTGAATTAATTGTAGCTGCAAGCGGTTGCACAATAGAGCCTTTGTCGCCATGAAGGTTCATTTTTATCTGGTCGATATAAGAAACATACATGGCAATGGCCATGATGGAGGCAAACCAGCCGATATAGTTGATGTATTTTTCCTGCATAGTATTTTATTGATCGTCTTCTTTCAATAATAAGTCATCGTATTCTGTGTGGCGTTTCATGTAACCCCGTACATAAGGGCAATACACAATAAGTTTCAGTTTTTTGTTCCTGGCATGGTCCAACGCAAATTTTGCCAAAGCGCTGGCGATGCCCTTGCCTTCATATTTTTCAGGAACCGATGTATGCATCAATACCAAAGCGCCTTTGTGCCAGCGGTATTCTATAAAACCATACTCACCATCATCCAGCTTTGTTTCAAAATGCAGGCGCTGTTCGTTGTTGAAAATTTTTATTTCCTCACTCATATTTATTGAATACGGTAAATGCTGATAGTGGATAATCCCTGCACATAACGCCTGCCTGTCATCATATCCGATGTGGTGATGGAAGATATATTCTCATCATCTTTTTCTTTGATAAGATACATAGTATTGCCTGTGCTGTTATTAAAAATTTCGTTCCATGAATACACTACTTTATAACCATCGCAGGCAGTAAATACAAAATAAAACTCACTTAATGTTTTTGGGCTGTCACTATTTATCTCCGCTTTTTGCAACACTTCTTTTAGAGAAACGCCTTCCAGGTTGGTGATCGTTCTTTTCACTTCTCCTTTATGGTTGGTGATGGTAAGGTCAGCAAGTTTTACCGTGGTGAAATTTTCCAGCGCTT
>JAZKGV010000305.1:0-2309 GCA_040385725.1 Bacteroidota bacterium
GATTCGCCTTTGAACATGCTGAGCTTGAGATTATTTACAGATGTACGCTGGCTTAATGGCCCCAGCAGGAATGTGTCGCCTTTTTTGCCAATCACTTCTTCCAGTCCATAACCGGTAATTTTTGCAAAGCCTTCATTTGCCCATAGTATGCAGCCGGTATTGTCTGAAATAATAACGGCTTCATTTATCTGCGCCACTACTTTACCTAATAATTTTAATTGCTTATCGGCCATTGAGCTCATCATTTGCTCGTGGCTTAAATTATTTTTTATCTGTTTGTTGAAAGCTAATAACTGCTGCCAGCGGATACCAATAAAGCCAAACAGCAAACCAAGTACAAGTGGAGAAAAAACAATAATGACAAAATCGGCAGAGTATTCAAAAATATGGAACCATGGCCCTGTAAAGCCATTCTGCCTGTTGAGCAGGAAGGCATTAAGCACAAGCATTAAGCCAAGCATAATGCCGGCAACGGTATATTTTAAAACACCTGTATAGCTGTAGTTTTTCATAATAGCTTGTTCACAGGTTTTGGATAAAATGTTCTGATTGCAGGCAATTCAAAACAGGTTTAAAAATATTATTTCAATATATTTCAACCGAAAAAGCTCCTATTTCGGTATGCAATGGTTATAGCAATGATAGCATGAAGAGTAAGCCGGTAAAAGAGATCAATAAAGCTGTATTATGGCTTCAACATATAGTCCCTTATAGCATGTGGTTTACCCCTATTTTTCTAAAACGGTATTTTCCGCAGAAAATTGTTTTTTATCTGAATTATTATTTGAATATGTACGGCATTGTGGAAAAAAAGATAAGGACGGGTTAGAAAGAAAGTATTTGAAAAAAATAAAGGGATAAAAACTTATAGTTTCTTGTGAAAGGGCCATTGCTTTTGCAGAAAAGATTTTACGAGATAAACTATTATCCCACAACCAAATACAGCAACAAAATAACCGATGACATCTGTACCGGTTGACATAAAAACAAGTATCCATAAAAACACAGCCAGTATCACTGGTAAAGGATAGGCTGGCATTTTGTAAGGCAGGTTAGCAGTACCTTTTCTTTTTCTTAGTAAAACTACGCCTATTGCCTGCCCGATAAATTGTAGTAAAATTCTCATGGCGAGTATGGCATCGATCACATGTTTCATTTTAAAAAGCATACTGAATATAAAAGCCAGTGCAGCAAGAAAGAGTAATGATATGTAAGGGAAATTTTTTGTAGGATGCAGTTTTGCAAATATTTTGAAGAAAGCACCGTCTGCTGCTGCAGCATAAGGCACCCTGGAGTAACCGAGCATTACTGCAAACAATGATGCCAATGCCACCCATAATATCAGAACGGTGGCAATATTGGCGGCCGCATCTCCATACAATGTTTTAATAAAAATACTTACGATGTAAGGGTTCTTGCCATCTACCGATGTTTCAATTATTTTTTGCCATGATATTACACTGGTAACACTCATGTTCATGGCAAGGTATAAAATAGCAATGCCAATAATAGATATAAACATGCTCCGTGGAATATTTTTTCCGGGGTTGTTTATTTCTCCACCCAGGTGGCATACGTTATAATAACCGAGATAACTGTACACTGACTTTACGCAGGCCTGCCCAAAAAAGAAAGAAGCAATCTGCCCCCAGCTAAAATTACCTGCGGCTTCTTTTAAGGGTTCAAAAAAATTACCGGCTGATATGCCCCCAATAATTATCCATCCCAAAATGAGCAGTACACCAGCCCAGAGCAATACGCCGATCTTTCCAATGTTGTCAATTTTTCGATACAATAAAAAAGTAACGAGTATGATAACAGCGCCTGACACAGCCTTTTGCTGCCAGTCGTTCAAATGCACCAGGTAGGTGAGGTATTGAGAAAAACCAATGGCGGCAGAAGCAGCTACTAAGGGCGCCTGTATAATGGTTTGCCATACATACAGGAAGCTGATCATTTTGCCAGGGCCGTTTTTTCCGTAGGCCTCTTTTAAAAAATTGTAACTACCACCTGCTAACGGGTACGCTGCTCCCAGTTCACTCCATATCATAGCATCAACCAGTGAAAGAATGGCACCAGCCAGCCAGGCATATAAAAACTGGCTGCCGGCAAGGCCGATCACCATCGGTAGTGTGAGGAAAGGGCCAATACCCACCATGTCTATCATGTTGAGCACAGTGGACTGAAAAAGCCCGAGCCTGCGTTGTAGTTTTGGAACAGGTAATGCCATTCAACTCTTTGAACAGGCAAATTAATATTCCTTTAGATGCAACGATTTCGTTTTACGGTATTTTAAAAACTATAAAAAA
>JAZKGV010000306.1:0-6448 GCA_040385725.1 Bacteroidota bacterium
GAAAAACAAATTTTTTTTAATTGCAAGGGGTTCGAAACTCTTTATTTGAAGTTCATTGAAAATATCCCAATATTTAAAACGCCCGTATAAGCCACCAGTTTTCGCCAACACAACTTTATGATAAAATCCTATCTGAATATTTGTCGGGTCAACATATAAAGGTATTGACCACCCATATAAATCATAAGTATAAGATGCAGCTCTAATATTACTTATAGTGCTTTGATTGATATATTTAGTTAAGGATTCTTCAATAGTATATGGGATATCGCTAGTGAAGTTTTTCGGTTTTGAAGGAATATATTTTTTTAGAGCCGTGATATTGAAAATTATGTTGTTCATGGTTAGTATTACTGAATTTAACTGCAATAGTAGCAATTTAGTTTGTCCCGGCGGGGTTTCCATAGTTTATTCCATCAATCAAAAAACGCTTTCATAAAACCTGATGCTGAATGCACTTACAATAAAAAGCAGCCACTCTTACCACAACCATTGGCAGTATAAAAGTCAAAACTCTTTTCCCAGCTATCCGTAGTGTTCCAAGAAAATAATCAGACTGGTATTGTCTTTGCCGAACAAAGAAAAAAAGATGAAACGCTGTCCTGAGTTTGCAACTCAGGACTTGCTCAATATAGCTGTAAGCAATTCATAGAAACGAAATAGCCAGCTTCAAAACATTAATGAACAGATCCTGAGTTGCAAACTCAGGATAGCGTCCTCATTTATACTCCATAAAAAAAGCCCGGCTCTTTGAACCGGGCTTTCAGCATCTTTAACTTTTACGGCCTTTCTTCTTTGGAGCTGCTTTTCTTTGTGCAGAGCTTTTCTTTTTAGTAGGCTTATTCTTCCTGGGTTCAGCTGTTTTTTTCGACATAGATTAAAATTTAAGGTTAGTGAATTATTTACTGATGGCTGCAGCGTGTTTCTTCCCTTTCTTATATGTTGTCCTTTCAGAAGAGGGAAGTGTACAGCCCAACTGTAAACAAAGATATGCCTATAGAGGTAAATCGACATTTAAGGTTAGTTGCTTCGCCACTGTTGCTCCCAGCAATCCGTAGTATTCCAAAAATAATCATATATGTATTTTCTTGCCGACCAAAGAATAAAACATAAAATGCTGTCATGAGTTTGCAACTCCCGACTTGCCTAATATGGCTATAACAATTCATAAAAGCCAGTTTCAAAAAAATCAATAAAACGAATCTTGAGTTGCAAACTCAGGATAGCTGGTTTCCATCCGTCCCGGTAACGTAGAGGCACAGGCCGCATACCTGCGCCAGAAAGAGAAATTAAAAGCACCAACAATCAACATCAACCGTTTGCAGAAATTCCTCAATAAATGAAACATCGATGCCGGTATCGATTGCACAGATAAATAAACCAAAACGCTATGAGGTGCAAAAAGCGCAGGATACTTTTACACCATCAAACAACAATTATTCTATCATTAATAAAAAACAAAGAACATGTTACTAAAAGTAAAAAGCATTTTAAAGTCATTATTCGCATTGTAATCAAACGTTTTTTCTTCTTATAAACCTTATACATTCTGGTTCGCTTAGGCGAACCTTTTTTTATTTTATACAACGAATAACATTCCAGGTACCACGGCCTCCATTGGTCTTGGGTTTACACCCAACCGCATTTAAATTATAGTATTTCAATCCCTCTTACCTTTACCGCCAAATGAAAGACTTCAAAAAATACTACATCATCCCGGCAACGCCTGAAGAAATTTATATAGCGCTTACCAACCCGGCCACCATACAATTATGGAGTGGCGAGCCAGCCGAAATGAGCACCGAACCCGGCAGTGAGTTTTCCTTATGGGAAGGCAGCATTGTTGGCCGCAACATAGCCTTTGAAGAAAGTAAAAAGATCCAGCAGCAATGGTACTTCGGTGACCAGGAAACCCCTTCTATTGTCACCATCAAACTGCATCCGCATAAACATGGTGCTTCAATAGAATTATTCCACACCAATATTCCCGATGAAGTGTATGATGAAATGGTACAAGGCTGGAATGAAAATTACTTCGGCCTGCTGGAAGCATTTTACAACTAAGCTTAATTCCATGCGTCCCCATTGATCCAAACATAAATAAAACATGCTGACGCAAGGTTAAAAGGGAGCCAGGTGAGCTGGCAATCATTGTGCCTGCACATATATTCTTACCATAATGATTGCTTAATGTATAACAGATAAATTATATCCCGGTGATACAAGAAGTGATGCATTATTAGAAAGGCTGACGCTTCTTACGGTAACATTTGAACTCAATGATACCACACCTGTATTGATCAATACATCTGTATTTTCATCAGGTAAAATACCACAACTCCAGTTTTGCGGATCTTCCCAGGCTGAACTAACGGAACCTGTCCATTTGTTTTGGAATTTGATCGAAACAACGTTGCTATAATGGCTGTCTGCCATGCACCGGTATTTATAACCATACCATTGTGAAGGAATGTTATTTAACTGTAATATTGCTGTATTGGCCCCTGCATAATGACTATCATCACTAATATTCAAAAAACCTGCACCTGTGTCTGCCTGCCATTGGTAATTGTTGCCCTGTATTTCGGAATTTAATTGCACAGAACCACCAGCACATAACCGGTAAGGGCCCCGGCGCTGAACAATAATTAAAGTATCTCTTGCCTGCGTAGTGCCACTGAATATAATAACTATGCCTGATCTTTCTGTATCAGCAGGATTTTCTTTCGCTTTTACAATAGCGGATGCATCATAATAGGCACCAGTAGGACTAAACCTGAGCCAAGACGGGTAATTGGCTACAAACCAAAAGGTGTTGGAATAAACAGTGAAGGATGTGCTGTCATTTTCATTTCCGTTAATATACAAAGTGTCAGGTCGGCCTATTACATACCCGGCCCGGGGCTGGTTAACAGTAATGGGTACACTAGGTGTATTTTTATTTCTTCCGCTGAGCAATAAAAAAGATGAACGTCCGGCACTAAGGGCGGGGTTAGCCGTTGCTGATATTGAAGCAATTCCATTTCCTGACCCGGAAGCAGTATTTACATTGATCCAGCTTGCGGCACTTGTGAGTACCCAATCAATATCAGAGACCACATTTACAGTAACAGTGCTGTCACGCCATCCGTATAATAAATTAACGGTATCGGGTACAGCCTTTAATATAGGTAAAGCTGGAGCTGATTGATTGAACTCATAGCAGCCCATATCAATGATAGTATTTACTACACGTTGATTACCCTCAATGTCATTCGGCTGCAATTGAAGCATAGATGTGTCAGGGGTACCTTTATTTATACATGGTGAAATCGGGGAGAGACGATAATTATAATTTATTGTATCAATGAAAGAAGGTTGGCTGGCGATGTTGCCTATTCTCCAAATGCTGTCGGTTGCAACCGCATTGGCATTGTTGATGCTGGAAATACTATCCTGTATATTGCAATACCGAAATTTGGGGAACCAGTCACTGCGGCTCATGTAAACTGCAATGGGTTTGCCAAAAGAGGAAGTATTGTTATGAATAATAGTATTTGTAATATTTACGTTTGCCGATGAAAGATAAAGGGCTGCCCCCTCAACTGTTGAAGAGTTACCGGCAATGGTATTATTTATGATGTTTGAATTACCTATATAGTACATATAGATTCCACCGCCAACATCAAGAGCATAATTATGTACTATAAGGTTGTCAATAATATCAGCATTACCAAAAGGAGCATCGAAGTATATCGCTCCGCCCTTTCGTGAGGAATTGTTTGAAATAATATTATGCTTGATCTTTATGGTAGAATTTCCTTTGTACGCAATACCACCGCCATAGTCTGCCTTATTGTACTCAATAATGTTATCTGCTATATAAGAACTCCCCGAATTCATAAATATTGCTCCACCAGATAAATTTGAGGATCCTCCCTGGCAGGTATTGAATTGCAGCCTGTTATTTCTTATGACACAATTGCCACCGTTTATAAAAATACCTGCACCCAGCAACGCATAGTTATTTGTAATGTTATTATCATTAATCAGGGCGTTACCTTGTTGAATAAATATACCTGCGCCGTTAGAACCAGAATTATTGGAGATGAAACAATTTCTTATTACCGGGCTTCCGGTTGCATTAATATAGACACCTCCATTTTCACGATCATACTGCGGGGCCGATGAATAAAACGCTTTGATAATTTTAAATCCATCAATACAGGTTGTGGAATCAAGACCGGTGCCGGTAATCATAATTACTCTTGGTGTGTTATCGGATTGGTCACCTTCTACACCAATATCCCCACTAAGTATAGTAATATTAGTAACTGTATTACGCTGGCTGATATTATTTTCCACTCCGCTAAAACCACCTGCAAGCATAATGGGTTTATTTAGCAGGAAAGATCGGTAAAGGTTATTCACCAGTTTTGAGGGTTTGTATATTCCTGAAGCAACCCATATTTGACCAGTGTTGGTTCGGCTGATGGCAGTATCAAGATTGGTATAAGCATTTTGCCAGGATGTACCATCATTATTTCCAATGGCATCAAGCTTTACAAATACTTGTGAAAGAGCAACATTATTGAGAAATATTAAAAGCAAACAGGAGATAAGCGTTACACGGGTCATTTTAGAGTTTATTGTTTGACCGGGCAAAAGTATCAAATGATTTGTGTTAATGGGTATTGGAAAGCGAAAAATTCCCCATTAACGCAAGCATATCTTAAGCAATAAAAGTTATTATCCACACAAAAACGGTTGTTCAGCAGAATTACTTCACACCAATATTCCCGATGAAGTGTATGAAGAAATGGTACAAGGCTGGAATGAAAATTATTTTGGCCTGCTGGAAGAGTTTTACAACTAAGCATCTTTGGACTATTTTTGAAGTCAACGGTTTTCTATTTAAAAACATCCCGTCTTTTAAAAATCATACAGCTATGCACAGCAACGACCTGTTACAACAAGTAGCTTTTATAAAAGAGATCGACAAGCTGAAATATATTCAACGCAAAACAAAGTTATTCAACAGCGACAGGCACGAAAATGATGCAGAGCATAGCTGGCATTTAGCCATGATGACGATCGTATTGGCAGAAAATGCTGATAAGCCCGTAGATGTTCTTAAAGTGGTGAAGATGGTTTTAATACACGACATAGTAGAAATTGATGCAGGTGATACCTTTATTTATGATACTGCAAAAAACCATAGTAATATACAGGAAGAACTGACTGCGGCAAAACGCATCTTCGGCCTTTTGCCGGCAGCGCAGGCAGAAGCATTTATTGCACTGTGGCAGGAGTTTGAAGAGGGGATAACTGCGGAAGCAAAATTTGCAAGGTCAATGGACAGGTTCGAACCATTGCTGCAAAACACATCTAACAATGGCGGTACCTGGAAGGAGTTTAATGTGCCGTATGAAAAAGTGTACAACAAGAAGAAAGCAATTAAAGAAGGTTCTGCTGCAATATGGCAATATGCCGAAAGCCTTATTAATGAAAGTGTGGAGAAAGGCATCCTTAAAAAGTAAGACTGCTTTGCTGCAGGTAAACACATCCCTTATTTAATTGTGGCCCATAAATTACATACATTTATATTGCAGTGCTTCTCAATAATTAAATGCATGGAATTAAGAAATGTATATCTCACTGTATGTTTTTTGCTGCTGAACTTCTCCTGCTTTTGTCAATTTGATCTTTTAAAAAAAAGCATTGCCCTCTCAGATAGTTTTAATACAGCGCTTCCAAGGGAAAAAGTATTTATACACTATGATAAGCCATATTACAATATGGGAGATACCCTGTGGCTGAAAGGCTATATCGTATCTGCCAAAGACAATGCCGCAGCAGACAGCAGTAATATTGCATATATTGAAATAATTGGATCAACAGGAGCGCTTATAAAACGAACCAGCACTTATGCTGCCGGTGGTATATTTTATGCAGCCATTAAATTGAACGAAGCAGATTTTAAACAAGGCAGCTACCTGCTAAGGGCCTACACAAGGCATATGCGGAACTACGGCGACTCCCTGTTTTATAAAAGCTGGTTTACAATAACAGATGTTAATAGCAATGGATTAAATCTTTTACTGCATACTTCAAAAATTGTAAACAAGCGGTTTGTTCTTACTGCAACGCTTGCCTCCCAAACACAAGCGGATAGTATATTGATCACCCTACGTAAAAAGAACAGTGTGATCTTTAAGCAACCTGTTAAACCAGGTAATAATGGTTTGATATTGATCGACACAATACTTGTGAAAGCAAACAAAGGCGAGCCATTGCAGCTGCAGGTATCAGGCAGCGATAATGTGAACATACAATTGCCTGTAATGGTTGATGAACAAAATAATATTGACCTGCAGTTTTTACCCGAAGGAGGAAGTTTTATTGCAGGTAAATGGCAGCAACTAGGGTTTAAAGCAACCGATGTGTTTGGCAAGGGCATACCAGTGAG
>JAZKGV010000307.1:0-9841 GCA_040385725.1 Bacteroidota bacterium
AGAAGTAGTACTGAATGAAGGAGGAGTTGGCACTAACAATTTATTCAGGTCAAGGGCGAATGTAAGTTTGTTCGCCTCGTCAATCACTTTAGTATAAGCGATGCCTAAACCAAGATTTGCAGGTATATAATCTTTCTGGCCTGCATCATCGGTGTAAGATATTTTAGAACCAAGATTAGTTAAGGTAACACCCCAGCTAACACCTGCACCGTTTTCATTTTTAGGATGGTGATAAATGCTAAGGTCACCGGCAACAGCGGTAGCTGCTTTATAAGCCTGGCCATTTAAAGTATTGTTTCCGGCAAGATTAGAATTAATATAGCGGAGAGCAACACCCAATGACAATTGCTTAGAAAGTTTTCTTGAATATCCTACATCAAAAGAGAACTCACGTGGACGGTAAAGGCTGAGATCGTTACCTAAGTTATCCGTGAACTGAATTGAACCAAGACTAAAGAACCTTAATGAAGCAGAAATAGCCTGCAGATCATCAAGTTTAAAAAAGCCTGTACCCGACACTAAATAAACATCATTTAAACCAAGGTCTTTTAACCAGGGAGTATAAGTTAGGGCAGCACCGCCTGAATTTTTATTAAAAGGAGTTTTAGCTAAATTCCAAAAAGATGAACTTGCATCTGGTGTAGTTGCGATACCCACATCACCCATACCACCACTACGGGCATCCGGAGAGATCCTTAAAAACGGAACGGCAGAAGTAACAACATTAATTTTGTTAGCCTCCTGCGCTTTTACACTGCTACTGGCACCTCCCAGCATCATTACTAAAGCAGTTAATTGAACAGTTACTTTTTTCATTTCGATTTTGTCTTGGTTAGGTAGACTTACGCTATAAAGTTTTATTTTTTTTGTGAAGCTGTAAAAATAAGGGTTTTGTTGAAACGAACAACCCGCCCGTTCATTCTTTAAAGAAAATACCATTGTAGGGGGATAATTTCACCCACCCTTTATCATCTTTACTATACAGGATACCCTTGCCTCCATAAACGCAGGTTGGGTTTTAAATATTGCCTTTAAAACGGGTTAAAAACACTGTAACAATATTCATTATTATGTCATATAATAAAATAATAATCCACATTTATACGTTTTTGTTAAAAAACATATCGGCTGCGGACGTTTATCGCATAAAGTATTTATATTCGCAGCCTGTGTGCCCTCACACAATATTAAAGAAAACCTTTCGTTAAAACATTTGCTAAACGAACGCACAATGCAAAAAACAATTTCCCTGAAAAATCTGGTACTCCTGATGGTAGTAGCTGGTTCAGTTGCCTCCTGTAAAAGTAACAAAGGCGGTTCTTCGTCTGTTACCGGATGGAAGTACGATGACAAGAACATGGGTAACTACCATGTAAATAAAATGAAGTACCCCAAAGCTGGCCCTGGTCTTGTATTTGTGCAAGGCGGTACGTTTGTAATGGGTGCCAAAGACGAAGATGTAATGGGCGACTGGAACAATGTTCCCCGCCGTGTTACTGTTCCCTCTTTCTTTATTGATGAAACAGAAGTTGCCAACGTTCACTACCGTGAATATATCTACTGGCTCGAAAATACTTTCAGCGGTGATAGTAATATAATGAAAAGGGCATTGCCTGATACACTTTGCTGGCGTGAAGAGCTTGCTTATAACGAGCCTTACGTGGAATATTATTTCCGTTATCCTGCATATAACTTCTATCCTGTGGTAGGTGTTAACTGGGAACAGGCACATGATTTTTGTGTATGGAGAACAGACAGGGTGAATGAACTGGCCCTTATGCAGAAAGGCTACCTGAAAAAAGACTTTGCTAAAAAAGAAATGAAAGGTGGCGGTGCAGATGCTACTTTTAATACAGAGGCTTATATAATGAACCCTGAATTAATACAGGGTAAAGGAAAGCCAAAAAAATCTGAATTTAAAGATGTTAGCGGCAAACCAAGAACGATTGTGAAAATGGAAGATGGTATCCTTAACATGGGTTACCGCCTGCCAACAGAAGCAGAATGGGAATATGCTGCATACGGCTTACTTGATCAAAACCCTAACCCAAGGTCTAAAGAAAGTAAAAGTGGTGAGGAGTTGATCTCAAACCAACAGATATATTCATGGAGCAATAATCCAAATGGCCTTCGTGATAACCGCCGCAGTGCATGGCAGGGTAAATTCTTAGCCAACTTTAAACGTGGCTCTGGTGATAACATGGGTGTTGCCGGTGGTTTGAATGACCGTAGTGCTATCCCGGGTAATATCAAAGCTTTCTATCCAAATTCATTTGGTTTGTATAATATGAGTGGTAACGTATCAGAATGGGTACAGGATACTTACAGGCCATTAACTCCTTCTGATGGCGAAGACTTCAACTACTTCCGTGGTAACAAGTTTGAAAAATTCTTTAAGAACAGTTCTGGCGAATACGAAAGAGATTCAATGGGCCACTTAAAGAAAACATCTATCAGCGATGAAGAAGTTAAGAACCGTCGTAACTACCAGCATAACTATGCAATCAATCACTTAGATGGTGACTCTGCCAGCCAGGCATCATATGAATATGGCGTTACTACTTTAATAGGTGATAAATCAAAAGTATTTAAAGGTGGTAGCTGGAATGACAGGGCTTACTGGCTTTCTCCAGGTGCCCGCCGTTTCTTAGAACAAGACCAATCTTCAAGCACCATTGGTTTCAGGTGTGCACAAACTTACATGGGTGCTCCGGAAGGTCCTGGCTTTAGAGAAGGTAACATCTTCGGTAAGCGTAAGCAAAACAAGAAAAAGAAAAGGTAATCTTTCCTGATAAAATTGAAACCCTCCCTTGCGGAGGGTTTTTTATTTTTATCCACGAAGGTTCTGCCACAGATTACACAGATTAACACAGAGGTTTTTGCCACGAATTACACTAATTAACACGAATGTATTTTCTGTGAACATCTGTGTAATCTGTGGCTAAAATATATTTGTGGTTTTCACTTATTTTTGAGACATGCAGCTACCAGATCTATACGACATCTTTTTACAGCATCCTTTCATACAAACTGATACAAGGAAATTAAAGAAAGGAGATATATTTTTTGCATTGAAAGGACCCAGCTTTAATGGCAACCTGTTTGCAAAGCAGGCTTTAGAGGCTGGTGCTGCCTACGCTGTTGTTGATGAGCAGTTAGGTTTTTCTGATAAAAGAATTATTACCGTTGAGGATGTTTTAGAAACCTTGCAACAATTGGCTAAATATCACCGGCAGCAGTTTGATATTCCCTTTATTGCTATCACAGGAAGTAATGGAAAAACCACTACAAAAGAATTAGTACATGAAGTTTTAAGCAGTACTTACACTACTTATACCACCAAAGGAAACCTCAATAATCATATTGGTATTCCACTTACTATTTTATCTGTAGGTATGGATGCAGAAATGGCGGTGATTGAAATGGGCGCCAACCATCAAAAAGAAATTGAAAGCTATTGCATGTATACTTTACCAACACAGGGCATTATCACTAATTGTGGCAAAGCACACCTTGAAGGCTTTGGAGGAATAGAAGGCGTAAGAAAAGGTAAAGGTGAGTTGTATGATTATTTAAGAGCGAACAATGGCACTGTCTTTTTAACGAATGACTATGATTATTTAATTGAGATGAGCCAAGGCATCAATAATATAAAAACTTATGGTACTGCAGATGCAGATATAGTTGGCGTGGCCAACAGCACTGCAGCAATGCTGGAAGTGAATATGCAAAAAGGGACAGACATTAAAAATATCAAAACACATTTGGTTGGTGGATATAATTTACCGAATGTATTAGTAGCAATTACTGTTGGTAAATATTTTAATGTGCCGGATGAAAAAATAAAAGCTGCTTTGGAAAATTATTCTCCCAGCAACAGCCGCAGCCAACTAATAGAGAAAGATGGCAACAAAATTATCCTGGATGCATACAATGCCAACCCAAGCAGTATGAAACTGGCTGTTGAAAATATTGCAAAGCTTGGTGGTGATAAAGTATTACTGCTTGGCGGTATGATGGAAATGGGAAATGAAAGCCTGAAAGAACACCAGGCATTGATTGACCTCATCAATAAATACCAATGGAAAGATGTTGCCTTAGTTGGCGGCGACTTTAATAAAGTGAATAATCCTTACACAACTTTTGCCAATTCAACCGAAGCTGGCAAATGGCTTAAACAACAGCGTTTTGTAAATGCCACCATTTTAGTAAAAGGCTCAAGAAGTATGCAGATGGAAAAAGTGTTAGAATAAAAGTTCCTGGTTCCCGTTTCTTTGACTCTGCTAATTTTAAAGCAGTTGATATAATAAGCAGGAACACGCCTTAGAAAAACGAGCAACAACCAACGGACAACGAAAACCGTTTTTTAAAAAGTACTCATCAACTGCTGCAGATCTGCATCTGTCTTTATCAATACATCTCTTACTTTACTTCCCTGGTTGGGACCTACCACACCGGCGGATTCTAACTGGTCCATCAAACGGCCGGCACGGTTATAACCTAATTTCATTTTTCTTTGCAGTAATGAAGTACTTCCACTCTGGCTGGCAACAATCAATCTTGCAGCATCTTCAAACAATGGGTCTTTATCATTCACATCAAAATCTCCTTTCTCCATTTCCTTTTCATCCACATATTCCGGCAGCATAAATGCCTGTGCATAGCCACGCTGGCTGCCAATAAATTCATTTACCTTATCTACTTCCGGTGTATCAACAAAAGCACATTGCAAACGAACCAGTTCACCATTGTAGCTGATCAACATATCGCCTTTACCAATCAATTGCTCTGCACCACCGGTATCTAAAATAGTACGGCTGTCTATTTTACTACTTACTTTAAAAGCAATACGAGCCGGGAAGTTTGCTTTGATGGTACCAGTAATAATATTTACACTTGGCCTTTGTGTAGCAATAATTAAGTGAATGCCTACAGCCCTTGCCAACTGTGCCAGCCTTGCTATTGGCATTTCCACTTCTTTACCGGCTGTCATTATCAGGTCTGCAAATTCATCCACCACCAATACAATAAAAGGAAGGAATTGATGGCCTTTTTCCGGGTTCAATTTTCTTGCAGCAAATTTTTCATTGTATTCCCTGATGTTACGGCAACCTGCTTCTTTCAACAGATCGTAGCGGTTGTCCATCTCAATACAAAGTGCATTGAGTGTATGCACTACTTTTTTTGTATCTGTGATGATAGCTTCTTCTTCACCCGGAAGTTTTGCTAAGAAATGTCTTTCAATTGTTTTATAAATACTCAGTTCCACTTTCTTTGGATCAACCAGCACAAACTTTAATTGCGAAGGATGTTTTTTATACAGCAACGAAACTAATATTGCATTCAATCCAACAGATTTGCCCTGCCCGGTGGCACCAGCCATCAGCAAGTGAGGCATATTTGCCAAATCAACAATGAAGTTTTCATTATCAATTTTTTTGCCCAAAGCAATCGGCAGCGAAAAATTGTTGTGCAGGAATTTTTCGGAAGACAATAAAGTCCTCATGCTTACAATAGATTTTTTTGCATTAGGTACTTCAATACCAATAGTGCCTTTACCTGGAATAGGAGCAATGATACGGATACCCAAAGCTGCAAGGCTAAGGGCAATATCGTCTTCCAGGTTTTTTATCCGTGAAATACGTACACCTGCTGCAGGAATAATTTCATACAAAGTAACTGTTGGGCCAACCGTTGCAGATATTCTTTGTATGCTGATGTCGTAATTCTTAAGCGTATTGATGATCTGGTCTTTGTTTGCCTGTAACTCAGCAGGGTCCTGCACAATTCTTTCGCTGCCATGTGCTTCCAGCAGATCAATGGAAGGATACTTATAGTCCCTCAGATCAAGCACAGGATCATAAGATGTATCTAATCCTTGTTTTTTTGCAGGCGCAGTGGATGGTTTTACTTCTTCTTCCAGCAGGTCAGGGGTCGTTTTTATTTCAAGTTCAAGTGGTGCAGTATCTTTTGGTTTGCTTACAGGTTTTGCTAACGGTACTATTACCTCATCTATTATGGGTGGTATTTCTGCAATAACATCTTTTTCCACTATCTGCAAATCAACCGCTGATTCTTCTTCCTCCTTTGTTACAGGCTTTATCATACCGGCATTACCATTCAACTTATTGCCGTTGATCTCAGTCACAATTTCTGGTTCTTGTTCAACTTCCACCTCAGGTGCTGCTTCTTCCATTCCCAATGTTTTCTTGGAGGGAATTTTAAATGCAGGATTAAAACGCCAGATCACATAACTCAAAACGGCCACCGCCAATACTGCCAGGGTTCCTACCTGTCCTATTACCTGGTACATCCAGTCTTTTGCCAGTTTACCTACTGCCCCACCCCACGGAAAAGCCTTGCCACTAAACGTTACAGCAAAAGCAACACTCAATATCACTAAACCAGTAATGAGGTATTTAATATTCTTAACAACAGAAAATATCTTTTTGCCAAAAAACAAATTAACACCTATTACAAAAAAGAAACTGCAGAAAAGGAAAGAGGCAACGCCAAAACCTTTATAAATAAAAAAGTGAGAGAGAAATGCACCCAATGTACCCAGCAGGTTATTCACCTTTACATCTGTGCCCCAAAACAAACTGTTGCCTGCTTTAAAAACTTTATCCTGGTCTTCTTCCCATGTAAAGAGATAAGAGGTAAATGCTATGAAGAGTAAAAATGCAATTAATAAAAAAATGGTACCGGTTATTTTGTGGGTACGTTCATCTTTAAGTAACTGTTTTACTTCTAATGTGGGTTCGCTGTCTTGCTTTAATGCGCCGGTGCTCTTCTTGTCTTCCTTCACCGGTTTCGTTTTCTTTGCCATCGCAACAAAGATATATAAAAGCAATACTGAAAAAATGAAATGCGCCCCTATATGTAAGCTAAAAACTCACCGTAGCAACTGGAATGTTAATTTGTGGATAATTGAATGGCTTTTCTTATCCAATAGCGCTTCTGGAAATGCCAACCGCCAGTAATAACCAGCCTGCAATAAAAAATAATCCGCCAAAAGGGGTAATGGCTCCCACCCAGGTAGCAGATAAATTTTGATGTTTGATAAAACAGAGCACGTATAATGAGCCACTGAAAAGTATGGTGCCGGCAATAAACGCCCAGCCACTCCATATCAACTGTTTAGAAGAAAAGTCTTTGTACAAAATACCCACTGCCAGCAATGCCAGTGCATGATACATTTGGTACTTTACTGCTGTTTCAAATGTTTGCAGCAATGATGCTTCTAAAATATCTTTTAGTTTATGTGCAGCAAAAGCGCCGAGGATTACAGATAAAGCACCAAGAAAAGAGGCAGCGATGAGAAATTGTTTGTGCATGAAATAGAATTAATACGTCAATATTTTCTCCGCAAAAGTATGCTCTGTAATGTCAGCGCTTTGTAAAATTATATTGCACTGGTTGTAGAATGGCTCTCTCTCTTTTAGTTTTTGCTGAATGAAAAAAAGGAGTTCAGACGGATTGAGCTTTTTTATCAGCGGTCTTTGTGCCTGCCCGTTAATTAAGCGGCGGAGAATATCATCGGGCGTGGCAGAAATGTAAACACTGATGCCATGGTCATTCATCCATTGCATATTGTCGTGAAAACAGGGTGTGCCACCACCGCAGGCAATAATGGTATTTTTTTGTTCGCTTACTGCCCTCAAAGTTTTTGCTTCTGCCTTACGGAAGTATTCTTCACCCTTGCTTTCAAAAATATCAACAACAGAGCTCCCCTCCTCCATCTGTATCACTTCATCAAGATCAACAAAAGCAAGTTTAAATTCAGCGGCCCATATTTTGCCCCAATGCGATTTGCCGCTGCCCATAAAACCATTTAAGAAAAATAACATGGAGTAATATTTGCAAAGAGTTAGTAAAAATTATTGAGAATCAAAATTAAGAGGCAATCTTGACTATTAACCAATATTGATAAATTGTTAAATGGTTTAATTGCTATTTGACTCCATTAAAGCAAAATGCTTTCAACAATTTAACCATGTAGCAATGCAGCAATTATGTTTACTTACTTTTAAAATCCCCTCTCTTCCATGCCTGTATAAACTCGGCCCATGCTAATGGATTGAAAATATTTTGTGGTGCCATCTGGCCGGAGTAATAATTTTTTGCAGCCTGTTTGCTGAGGTAGGCATTGCTGGCTTCTTTTCCATCCTGTGGCAAGGTGGCCATCAGCAGGCGGCGTGTATTGGCATCATTATTTTTTCTTGCCACTTCAAGGTTATCATCGGGTATCTGCGTCTTGATAAAATCTCTTTCAAACTGCTCCCTTGTAGGCCTTGGTTTAATAATGGTGGCTGCAAGATAAATGGTATCATTCACCATCAGCTGTATAATGCTGTGCTGGTTGCCCACCAGGTCTTTTGGAATATCAGCTTTCTTTGGTTTAAAACCAATACTGGTAAATTCAAGCACATCGCCTTTTAATGCCACAATGCTGAATACACCCTGTTTGTTGCTGATGGTGCCACGGTTTTGTCCCTTTATTTTTATCGTTACGCCTTCTACTGCCTGCAGGCTGTCTGCCGTCATTACAACGCCGTACAACTGAACAACAGAATCCTTAAAACTGGAGAATTGTGCTTTGGAAGCAACCGGAATTAAAAAAAGAGAAAAAAAGATGTATCGTAAAAATTTATTCATGCCCTGCAATTACAAATGGATTTTTAGTTTAATGCGCTGCTCAAAGATATGCCGTAAAAGTGAGTCCCGGCAAATCGGGATCAACATGACACAACGATGATGAGCAAAGATTTTAAGCCTCTTTCAAAAATAAATCATTTCTGTAAATGATAAACAAAGTAAAGGTTTGAGGGCTTAATTTTGCCGTTGAAAAAAGCTTTTTAACAAATAATTCTCCGATGACTGAACAAGATATACTGAAGGCGCTGAGCAATGTGCAGGAACCCGACCTTGGCAAAGACCTGGTAACGCTGAATATGATAAAAGATATTGCCATCGATGGCAACAAAGTTTCATTTACTATCATATTGACCACACCTGCCTGCCCCATGAAGGACATGATGCGTATGGCAAGTGAAAATGCAGTGAAATTATTGGTTAATAAGGAAGCTGTGGTAACGGTAAACTTTACCAGCAATACCAGCAGTAACCGAAAGGATGCCAAAACTTTACTGGCTGGTGTAAAAAATATTATTGCAGTAGTGAGTGGAAAAGGTGGTGTAGGAAAAAGTACTGTGTCAGCAAACCTGGCTTTGGCATTATCGCAGGGCGGTGCTAAAGTTGGTTTGATGGATGCAGATATTTACGGTCCGAGCCAGCATATTATGTTTGGCCTCAGAGGCGAAAGGCCGCTGATGAAAGAAGTGGATGGCAAAGGTGTGATCGTTCCACTTGAAAAATATGGTATCAAAGTTTTGAGCATTGGTTTATTGGTGGATGAAAAACAGGCCGTGGTTTGGCGTGGGCCAATGGTGAGCAGTGCCATCCGTCAATTTGTAACCGAAGTGGATTGGGGCGAACTGGATTATTTAATTATTGATATGCCGCCGGGCACTGGTGATATTCATTTGACCGTGGTGCAAACTGTTCCTGTAACAGGTGTGATCGTTGTTACTACGCCGCAGTTAGTTGCGTTGGCGGATGCTAAAAAAGGCATCGCTATGTTTGGCCAGGCCCAATTGAAAGTGCCGGTGATCGGCTTAGTGGAAAACATGAGTTACTTCACGCCGGCAGAATTGCCCGACAATAAATATTACATCTTTGGAAAGAATGGTGGTAAGAATTTAGCAGAGGAATTTGATATTCCTTTCCTGGGGCAGATACCAATTGTACAAAGCATCAGGGAAGGTGGCGACTTAGGTAT
>JAZKGV010000307.1:9851-17859 GCA_040385725.1 Bacteroidota bacterium
TCCTATCATGGTGAGTGATGATACCACCACAAAAAAAGCATTTACAGATTTTGCCGGTAATGCAGCAAGAGGTATTGCGATGAGGAACGCTAATATGGCACCTACACAGGTGCAGGAAGTTTTGGTTTAGATTTTTGATGGATGATTTGTGATGTAGGATTTGCAGAAGAGTAAGCAGCCGGTCTGACCTTCGGTGCCGACCGGGGTGCAGGCAGCTTTTATTTCTGGTCTGCACCGCAGGTCAGACCAGTTATGTAACCAGCTTCAGAATAACAATTAAACATCGTTGTGTCACTCACTTTTACCACATACCAATATTCAGCAAAGCACTCTTTAATTAAGAAGTGCTTTTTGTTTTTTATAAGTTCTGCAATTTTTATTTCATGCTCTTCAACTAAAAAAAATACTGCGATGAACAGTGAACTCCAAAATCCCCTTTTAGGGGATAGGGGCTTTGACAAACAAGGCCATCGTGGTTGTCGTGGCTTACTGCCAGAGAATACAATCCCTGCAATGCTTCATGCACTTGATTTAGGTGTAACTACTTTGGAAATGGATGTTTCATTTACAAAAGACAGTGTTGCCATTTTATCACATGAACCATTCTTCAATCATGAGATCACAACAAAACCAGACCGAAGTTTTATTGATGAAAAAGATGAAAAAAATTATAACATCTTTAAAATGACCTTTGCTGAAACTGAAAAATATGATGTTGGATTAAAAACCCATCCACGTTTTCCTCAGCAGAAAAAAAAGTCAGTACACAAACCCAGCCTTGCTGCAATGTTTAATGCTGTAAAAACATACATGCAAACAAGCAAAAGGCCTTTTCCCTATTTCAATATTGAGACAAAGACAATGCCTTTTTCTGACAATGTTTATCATCCTGCACCAGCGGAATTTGTAGATCTGCTGATGAAAGTGATAAAAGAAAAAGAAATGGAGCAATGGGTGATGATACAATCTTTTGATATGAGGACATTGCAATACCTGCATAAAAATTATCCAACAATACCCACGGTGTTGCTGATAGAGGATTATGATAAGAGAACATTAGAAGATCAATTACAACAACTCGGCTTTACACCAACTGTTTACAGCCCTGATCATTCTTTAGTAACAAAAGAATTGATCGAAAAATGTCATCAACAAAATATTAAAGTAATTCCGTGGACGGTGAATACAAAAGAGAAGATCGAAGAATTAAAAGCGATGGGTGTGGATGGGATTATCAGTGATTATCCCAATTTATTTTAATTAATAACCTGTACCAATATTATCCATATTCATCCTGAACATAATTGACCTGGAGCTGTTATAAAAATCCCTGTATTTAACCCTGTGCAGTATTGTATCTTTCTTTTTAGATTTAGCATATTCCCTGTTGTATTTGATCCAGTCTGAATATAAATAGGAAAGCTTTTTATAAGCATACAGTGTGTTCAAATATGCTTTGTGCCGTTCCTGGTCTTCGTAATAATTATCACGATGACGCTTTATACTTGAATCAAGTGTTTCATCAAATAATTCCTTACGGGCATCCATCCAGTCAATACTATCCACATCGCTCTTATCGTAGCTGAATATCGCCTGTCTTTTCCATTCAATAGATTGCTGTTCTAATTGAAATGCATTCGATTTTTCTCTTTGTTCTTTTTTTGAGCAGCTATTAGCAAGCCTTATTATACTAATGGTTACTAAAACAATAGAGATAATTATTGGCAATGGTTTCATGAAAAAAATAAGATTTAAAGTCCCAGCCAGTTATTGGCATTTTTATACAATAGCTTTTCTTTCAATTCAGTATTCAATTTCATTTCTTCAATCAGCTTCCCCGGCATAAGTTCTCCCAATGGAAAAGGATAATCACTACCCAAACAGATCTTATCTTCTCCCATCACATCAATAATGTATTGCATTGCTTTTTCATCATGCACTAAACTATCTATCCAGAATTTACCAATATAATCTCTTGGGTTTATCGGATTATCAACGGCCACAAGGTCAGGCCGTACAGTAAAGCCATGTTCTATTCTTCCAATGGTTAAAGGAAAACTACCACCGCCATGTGCAAAGGCAACACGAAGTTTTGGAAAGGCTTCCAGCACGCCACCAAATATCATGGAGCAAATGGCCCTTGAAGTTTCTGCCGGCATACCCACCAGCCACGGCAACCAGTATTTCTGCACCTGCTGCTCTCCCATCATTTCCCATGGATGTACAAACAAAGCACAACCTAATTCTTCTGCTCTTTTATAAAAAGGAAAGAATTTTTTATCAGATAAATTTTCTCCATTGATATTACTGCCAATTTCAAGCCCCGGCATTTTTAATTCTGTAACACAACGTTCCATTTCTGCGATGGCCAGATCAACATCCTGCAATGGAACAGTACCAATCCCAATAAATCGTTTTGGATTTTTTACAACCGTATCAGCTATATGGTCATTAAAAAACCTGGATGTTTCTAATCCATCTTTTGCCTTTGCCCAATAATTAAACAACACAGGAATGGTGGAAAGCACTTGTACAGTCACTTCTGTTTCATCCATTTCTTTCAAACGAATAGCTGCATCAAAACAATTGGCATCCACTTCACGAAAGAGTTTATCACCTTTCATCATGCAGGCCTTGCAATTGCGGTGTTCTAAATGGATGAATTCGCCATAGCCAAATTTTTGTACCCAGTTGGGCATTTTGTCTGGCATTATGTGTGTGTGAATATCAATTTTCAAACCTTATCCTTTTTTTATTGGTGGGGACATTACAGCACCACACTTACTGCAGGTGCGTTTGTGTTCATCACTGTAAAAACCATTCATGATAGGAGGTAGTTGTTTTACAATATCATTCACCACTTCATATTCTTCATACAACTTATTGCCGCAATTTTCACAGAACCAAAGAAAGCCATCCTTCTCGTCTGCTCTTACTTTCTCAATCACCAAACCAACCGTATTTGGCCCACGCTGTGGAGAATGTGGTGTTTTAGGTGGCAGCAAAAACATATCGCCTTCATTGATAGGAATATCTTTTGGCACACCTTCGTCAATTATTTTCAACACAATATTCCCTTCTACCTGGTAATACAATTCTTCGCTTTCATTATAGTGATAATCTTTACGGGCATTAGGTCCGCCTACAACCATCACAATAAAATTCTCTGCATCTTTATACACACATTGGTTACCCACTGGCGGTTTCAGCAAGTCCCTGTGTTCATCGATCCATTTTTTTAAGTTGAAAGGAGAAGCTACTGGCATAGAAATATTTTTAATGATTAATAGAGTTTCCCACAAAGCCACGAAGAACGCAAAGAAAATCTTTCTTGCCTTGTGCCTTAGTGGGAACAATCACAAATCGAAAATTACAACAATTTGACTAAGTTTGATTTCTCAAAAAAATACCATCAATGAATTTATCGCTCCAGGGAAGAACAGCAGTAGTTTGCGGCAGTACACAAGGTATTGGCCTGGCTTCTGCCATTGAATTATCGAAATTGGGAGCCACCTGTATTTTGATGGCAAGAAATGAAAATGCCTTAAAAGAAGCTGTTCAGCAATTGGATAGTTCTCAAAATCAGCAGCACAGTTATTTAGTAGCTGATTTTGATGATCCTGCAACAGTAAAAGAAGCCATTGAAAATTTTGTTTCTAAAAATACAGTTCATGTATTGATCAATAATTCCGGCGGACCTGCAGGCGGGCCGATTGCTACCGCTGCTGAAGAAGATTTCATTAATACATTCAACCGGCATTTGATCTGCAATCATATTCTTGCAAAGGCAGTAATGGGTTCTATGAAAGAAGCAGGCTATGGAAGGATCATCAATATCATTTCCACTTCAGTAAAAATTCCACTGGCAAATTTGGGCGTATCAAACACCATTCGTGGTGCTGTGGCGAGCTGGAGCAAAACAATGGCGAATGAACTGGGACAATTTAATATTACTGTAAACAATGTATTGCCCGGTGCTACCAGTACACAACGTTTGCAAGGTATCATCCAAAACAATGCTGCAAAAAAAAGTAGTACAGTTGATGCTGTGGAAGAAGAAATGAAAAAAGAAATACCAATGAAAAGATTTGCAGACGCACCTGAGATTGCCAATGTTGTGGCTTTCTTAGCATCGCCTTCGGCATCATATATCAATGGAGTAAATATTCCTGTTGATGGTGGGAGAACGGGATCTATGTAATTGAAAGTTGAAAATTGAAAGTTATAAGCCTGAACAGGCAGGCGCTTTCCATTCTCAATTTTCCATTTTCAATTTTTTATATGAAACTTACTATACCTTATCACTTAGAAAATTTCATCGGTGGCAATTTCATCGGGCCATTGAGTGGGGAATTTTTAGATGGTATTAATCCTGCCACTGCCGAAGTATATTATCAAATTCCTAACAGCAATAAAAAAGATATTGAGGTAGCTGTAAGTGCTGCACAAAAAGCTTTTCCTGGATGGAGCAGCGCTTCAACTGAAAAAAGGTTCCGCATTCTGAATAAGATTGCAGATCTGATTGACGAACATTTAGAAGAACTGGCATTGGCAGAAACCAATGACAATGGAAAGCCACTTTGGTTGAGTAAAGAAGTTGATATAAGAAGAGCGTCGGATAATTTTCGCTTTTTTGCCACAGGCATTATGCACTTTGCAAGTGAAAGCCATTCCACTATTGATAAGAATGCCATCAATTATACTTTACGGCAACCGATTGGTGTTGTTGGTTGTATCTCTCCGTGGAATTTGCCTCTGTACTTATTTACCTGGAAAATAGCACCTGCATTGGCAGCAGGTAATTGTGTAATTGCAAAACCCAGTGAAGTTACCCCTGTTACATCCTTTTTATTGGGTAAAATTTGCAAGGAAGCTGGCTTACCCGATGGCGTATTAAATATTGTACATGGCGATGGACCGGGTTGCGGAGAAGCCATCATAAAACACCCTGCTATTAAGGCTATATCCTTTACAGGAAGTACAAGAGCAGGCGAAAGAATTGCTTCGATTGCTGCCCCAATGTTTAAAAAATTATCATTGGAACTCGGTGGCAAAAATCCCACTATCATTTTTGCAGATTGCGATTGGCCAAAGTTGTTCAAAGAAATTATCCGTTCTTCATTTGGTAACCAGGGACAAATTTGTTTATGCGGCAGCAGGATATTAATTGAGAGAAGTGCTTACGAAGAATTTAAAAAACATTTTGTTGAGATAACAAAAAAACAAGCCGTTGGAGATCCGTTAAATGAAACATCAAAACAGGGAGCGATTGTAAGTAAAGTGCATTTTGAAAAAATTATGAGATGCATTGAGATTGCCAAAGAAGAAGGTGGAACTATTTTATGTGGTGGTAATGCGGTTAAACCAGAAGGCCGCTGTGCTAATGGATATTTTATTGAACCAACAATTATAGAAGGTTTAGATCAACATTGCAAAACAAACCAGGAAGAAATTTTTGGACCTGTTGTTACTATACAGCCTTTTGAAACAGAAGAAGAAGCTTTACAATTGGCTAATGCTACCAATTATGGTTTGGCTGCATCCATCTGGACGCAGGATGTAAGCAGGGCAAACCGGATGGCAGCCAAAGTGCAGTCAGGAATTATCTGGGTGAACTGTTGGCTGCTGAGAGATTTAAGAACGCCATTTGGTGGAATAAAAAATTCAGGAGTTGGGAGGGAAGGTGGATGGGAAGCATTGAAGTTTTTCACCGAACAAAAAAATGTTTGTATACAATTTTAAACAACCGCAAAGACGCAAAGTTTTTTATTAGTGCCTTGGCGGTAGAAAAAGATATGAGTAAAGAAATTATAAAAACCGATAGTGCTGCAAAACCTTTGGGTGCATATCCACATGCCCGTAAAGTTGGCAATTTGATTTTCTTATCTGGCATTGGTTCAAGAAATGCAAAAGACAATTCTATTCCCGGTTTGGACTTAGATGAAGAAGGAAATATTTTGAAGTATGATATAGCAGCAGAAACGCACCAATGTTTTGCCAATGTAAAAGCAGTCTTAGAAGCAAGCGGCAGCAGTTGGGACAAAATTGTAGATGTAACCGTTTTTTTAACCAACATGAAAAAAGACTTCCCTGTTTACAATAAAATTTATGCTGAATACTTTACTGATGTGCAGGCATGCAGGACAACTGTAGAAGTGAAAAGTTTACCAACACCGATTGCGATTGAATTAAAAGTGATAGCGATTATATGATGATGATTAGAAAAAACCCCGATAGCTATCGGGGTGATTGATATGATTAGCGGAGTTATGATCTTATTTTTAAAAAAAACTGGTTTCACAAAATGAACTTTGAAAATAACATTGAATTTGCAAAGCAATTAGATGAAAACGATTCGCTAAAATCTTTCCGTGATAAATTTTACATTCCTATCATCAATGATAATGAGTGTATCTACTTTACCGGCAACTCGTTGGGCCTGCAACCAAAAACAACACAGGACTATGTGGTGAATGAACTGGAAGACTGGGCCAATTTTGGCGTGGAAGGACATTTTCATGCAAGAAAGCCCTGGTTACCTTATCATGAAATTTTTGCTGAGCAATTGGCAAAAGTTGTAGGTGCATTACCTGAAGAAGTGGTAGCCATGAACCAGTTGACGGTGAATCTGCATTTACTGATGGTAAGTTTTTACCGGCCAACCAAACAACGGTATAAAATTATCTGTGAAGCCAAAGCTTTCCCATCTGACCAATATGCAATGGAATCGCAGGTGCGTTACCATGGTTATATTCCTGATGATGCCATTATTGAAATTGCCCCGAAACAAGGTGAATATGAAATAAGAACAGAAGATATTTTAGCAACCATTGAGCAACATAAAAATGAAACTGCATTGGTTTTATTTGGCGGTGTAAATTATTACAGCGGCCAGGTTTTGGATATGGCAACGATAACAAAAGCAGCACAGCAGGTTGGCGCCATTGCAGGTTTTGACCTGGCGCATGCTGTTGGCAACGTAGAATTAAAATTGCATGAATGGGATGCAGACTTTGCCTGTTGGTGTAGTTACAAATATTTAAACAGCGGCCCCGGTGGGGTGTCGGGTGTATTCATCAATCAAAAGCATATTGCCAATAAAGACATTCCACGTTTTGCAGGCTGGTGGGGCCATACTAAAGAAACAAGGTTTAAAATGGAAAAAGGCTTTGAACCTATTCCAACGGCAGAAGGATGGCAGGTGAGCAATGCACCTGTATTGTCTATGGCTGCACACAAAGCATCATTGGATATTTTTGAAGAAGCAGGCATGAATAATTTATTTGCCAAAGGCCAGCAATTAAGCGACTACTTACTTTTCATTTTAAATGATATCAATGCTTCATCAAAGGAAAAAGTAATTGAAGTGATTACACCTGCACATGCAAAAGGCTGCCAGGTAAGTATGCTGATGCTGAAAAAAGGAAAAGAGGTTTTTGAGTCATTGAAACAACATGGTGTGCTGGCTGATTGGCGTGAGCCTAATGTAATAAGAGTTGCGCCTGTTCCTCTATACAATACTTTCAGCGATGTGTTTGCCTTTGGCGCAATTGTAAGAGCAATTTTAAATCAGGATTAATGTCAAAGAAAGAAACTGTTATTGTTGGTGCAGGCTTAGTTGGCTCCTTGCTATCTATCTATTTATCCAAAAGAGGATACAAAGTAAAAATATTTGAACGCAGGGGAGACATGCGTAAGTCAACAATAAGTGCTGGCCGTTCCATCAATTTAGCATTGAGCGACCGAGGCATTAAAGCATTGGAAGAAGTGGGTATTATGGAGGAGATAAAAAAAATTGCCATCCCGATGCATGGCCGTTTTTTGCACAATGCTGATGGGAGTACCGCTTACCAACCTTATGGACAGGATGGGCAATTTATCAATTCGGTTTCAAGAGGTGAACTGAATAAAAAATTGATGGATTTAGCAGAACAGCATAGCGTTGAAATTATTTTTAATGAAAAATGCGAAAGCGTTAACTGGAAAAAGAATGTTGTTCATTTTGAAA
>JAZKGV010000308.1:0-8531 GCA_040385725.1 Bacteroidota bacterium
GTTGCTTCCACACTCAATGGCGAATCAACAAAATAATCAAGGTCGGGCAACCTGCGTTCTATTTCCAATTGATTTAATGCAAATAAAATTTCCTGTGTTCTTCCCACACTGAATGCAGGCATAATAAGTTTGCCTTTTTTTTGCACACAGGCTTTTTCAATCCAATGCAAAATCTGGTCGGGCGTGGTTACTGCCATATCATGCAGGCTATTACCATAAGTAGATTCTAACAGTATAACATCAGCCTGTGGAAATTCCTGCGGCGATTTTAATATTACATCACGATAACGCCCTACATCTCCACTAAATGTAATGGCCCTTGTGGCACCATTTTCTTTTACCCGTAAATTCACTACAGCGCTGCCAATGATATGTCCGGCATCAGTGTACATCACCTGCACATTTTCATCAATGGTAAACCACTGCCCGTATTCCACTTCCACAAACCTGTCTAATGCATTAAAGGCATCTTCTGTTTTGTATAGCGGTTCCAGGTATGGCAACCCTTCCTGCGCCCTTCTTTTGTTTTCATACTTTACTTCGCTTTCCTGTATGCCGGCAGAATCTTCCAGCAACACAGCCGTTAATGCTTTGGTGGCCGGTGTGCAAAATATTTTTCCTGCAAAGCCATCCTTTACCAACTTTGGTATAAGCCCGCTGTGGTCAATATGTGCATGTGATAAGATCAAATGGTCAACTTCTGCAGCATCAAAGCCAAAGTCCCTGTTCATCGCATCCGTTTCTTTTCCCATACCCTGGAACATGCCGCAATCGAGTAAATATTTTTTTCCGTTTGTTAAGGCAAGTAAATGTTTGGAACCAGTTACCGTACGGGCAGCACCGTGGAAAGCAATCTTCATAATAAAATATTTTGAGGAATGAAATTAACGAAATGAACCGAGGGCTGTTATTTTTTCTTTACAATAACATACAGCCTTTCTATTAAAAAAGAATACAAGAGACAATTAAGAAAATAACCTCCAATAACAGTATAGCTGTTTACAAAGTCTAACGAAAATATTAAATTAAGAACCGGAAAGCGGACTATGTAAAAAAGAACTTCCATAATATCAGAAAGAAAAATCACTTCTACTGTACCTTCCTCTCTTCCAGCCACAAAAATTATTGACACAAAAGATATTACTGCCAGTGCAAAAAAACTTATCAGAAATATTGTCCAGTTAAATTTATTTTTCATTTCCTTTTAAATGACCACTCAATAAAAAATTCAGCTACTATTTCACCATCTTTATTGCGTCCAACAGATCTTGCTTTAAAAGATCTTCCTTCACCACTTTGTATGACTTCAGCAACTGTATTACTTATTGCAATTCCATCTTCGCAGGTAAATGTTGTAATACCAACAGCTTTTTTATGATAGGTTGCCTGCAAACCAGTAACCAACATTGATATAGATGGTTTGTTCTTATAAGTATTCGCCATGGCTAATAAACCAGTACTCATTTCAGCAGCCATTGCCAAACAGGCAAAGTAGGTACTCTTAAAAGGATTTTGGCTAAGCCATTTGTATGGCACTGTTACTTCAGCTTTTTCTTTGCTGATCTGCTGCACTCTTACGCCACAAAAAAAAGCACTCGGCAATTTCATTAATAAAAACATCCTGAATTTAACAGGATGCTTTACAAGTTTTATAAAATCGTCAGTGTTATTCATTGCAATTATTTCTTTTCATATTCTGATGGATCAAGTGCCCTGGGTGTCCATGATTGTAAAAACTCCATTACTTTTTCTTTAGTATAACTGCTCTTGCCATCTTCTACATAAACGCTGTTTTGTGTATGTATCCTTTCTCCCTTTTGATTGAGGATGATGAACACAGGAAAACCAAAGCGCTGGGCATAATCATACTTTGCAAACACGGGTTTGTTTTCATTTTCTTTACTGTAATTAAGATGATACAAAACAAAACTGCTTTTTAGAAGAGAATCAATTTGCGGATCTTCCCTGCAAAACCTGTCAAACTCAATACACCACTTGCACCAGTTGCCACCGCCCTGTATCAATACAAACTTATTTTCGGTGGCCGCTTTTTTTACAGCGATTTCTATTTCTGCTGTTGCATCAGCCGTTGGGTTGTATAATTTTTTCTCCTGGGCAAAACATGCTAAAGAAAAAAAACAAATACATAGAGCCGGAATTATTTTTTTCATATTGTAAGATTAATATCTATTGCTTATCGATCTCCACCACACAACCCACCACATTATTCTGTTCGCCTGCATTGGCTTTAAAATAAATGGTACCGGTGTTTGTATTATTATACTGTACATTCTTTATTGAGGTAGCCGCTATGGCCGCATTCAGTTTGCCTGCATAAGTTGGTTGGCTGCTTTTATTAATAGCTTCATTCAATGCATTGTAATCAAGTTCCTGCTTGCTAATTACGATACCCATAAAATCTTTGTTGCCAATATCATCAGCACGGATAGATTCTTTACGTGGAAATAATCTTGTCCCTGTAATACCGCAATAAGGTGAATGAATAGGTTTATAAGGAAACAACACAAAGCTGCTACCTGCTGCATTTGGCGTAAACAAATAAATATAGCATTCCAGTTCGTTCTTTATTTCCATTTTAAATTTTGTTCCTTTCGCTACAGGAGATACTGTTGTAAATAAGTTGCTGCCGCCCGCCTTTAGTGGAATATATTGTTTGGTTTCATTATTTACTAAGCCAACGGTACATGCAAATTCCTTACTTAATGCAGCGCCACGTTTTGGCATGGGGTCTACGCCATACGCTTCTCTTACAAATTCTTTAAAATCACCATAGCGAACCCAGCCAATACCATTCTCTCCCCATTCCGGCCCCCAGCTATTCATAATTTGAAAAGCGCCACCTTCAAGCCTGTCATCATAACCTACCACACACATGGCATGGCCCCCAAATCCCATTTGCTGGTGATCTTCGTCTGTAGGATGCCATACTTTTTCTCCCAGCATGCCCTGCATAAGCACGTATGTTAAGCCCATTTGGGTCATCGGTTTCCGTTAGCCTGTTAAATCCATGCATTTTATGCTGCTGTGCTTCGCTCCACAATTGATTGTTTGGCTGGCGGCTGCAATCGCTGGGGTCGTAAGGAAAATCATTATATGGCACAGCACCTTTATTGGTCATAAACTCCATTGCTTTTATCAGGTATGAACCCTGGCAACCATCAAGGCCGATCTGGTTGTACATAAATGCAGGGCTATATGCCACCTGGTTAGGATTGGTATTGGTGCTGGCACTTTCTATAATAGTACGGGCTCCATAAGCGGCACTCCATGCCACACAGCTGCCTTGTTCTCCCTGGTTTTGCCTGTCAGGTGCAAACTTTGCCAATGACACTGCTTCTGGTAAAGGATTCTTTGTGTTGTCGTCTTCAAGCCCTTCATATACACTTGCTTTTTTAAACTCGTTAGGGTCAAGCATTCCACCTTTGGTAAACCTGGAAATAACATCTGTTAATCCTCCACCACCGCCGGAGCAACCACCACTCTTCATAAAAAAATAACCGCCGGCTGCTACCAACAAAACGATGATGATCCCACCTTTGCCGCCACCGCCACGAAACAGTGTAAACAACAAGGGCAGAAAATTCAGCAAACCTCCACCGCCGCCGCCACCGGCACGTTGCCTGCCACCACCACCTGAAGTATCATTATAGTCTTTTTGGTCTTGCGGATCGTCAACCATTTCTAAAGGCATAGTATAAAAGTTTGGTGTGATAAAATGGAAGTTTAAATGTAGGGAGATTTTTTAACTCCTTAAAGCTGTATTATGACTTACTGATTTTATGTTTGGTTGCAAAAAAATACCCTGCTTATTACAGCAAGGTATTAATCATTAAAAATCAATTTATCTTATTCCACTACCTGGTTCTTCAACAGATCTTCAAACGTATCCCTTCTTCTTATCAGTTTTGCCACACCCTCTTTCAACATTACTTCCGCAGGCTTTAAGCGGCTGTTAAAATTGCTGCTCATTTCAAACCCATAGGCACCGGCATTATAAAAAACAAGGTAGTCGCCTTCTCTTACTTCATGCAGTTTCCTGTCCCAGGCAAAAGTGTCTGTTTCACAAATGTTACCTACCACATTATAGATCCTTTCCGCACCTGTAGGGTTGCTGATGTTCTCTATATGATGATAAGCATCGTACATCATCGGCCGTATCAAATGATTAAAGCCACTGTTAACACCAACAAAAACTGCTGAGGGTGTTTGTTTGATAACATTTGCTTTTACAATGAAATAGCCACACTGGCTCACTAAAAATTTTCCCGGCTCAAACCAAACCTGTAATTTTTTTCCTGTTTCATTTTCAAATGCCGTAAATGCTTCTGCAACTTTTTCACCCAGCGTTGCAATATCAGTTTCTGCTTCGCCATGCTGGTAAGGCACTTTAAAGCCGCTGCCCAGATCAATAAATTCAAGATCAGGAAAATGCGTTGCTGTGTTGAACATCACTTCCGATCCTTCTAAGAAAACACGAATGTCTTTTATCTCACTGCCAGTATGCATGTGGATGCCGTTTACATTCAGTTTCGTTGTTTTTACGATCCTTTCAATATGCCGCATCTGGTGAATGGAAATACCAAACTTGCTATCAATATGACCGGTAGAAATTTTATAATTACCACCAGCCATAATGTGTGGATTCAAACGAATACAAACAGGATAACTGTTGCCAAACTTATTCCCGAATTGTTCAAGGATAGAAATGTTATCTATGTTGATATTTACTCCAAGCTCCTTTGCTTCCACTATTTCATCAAAGTCAACACAATTGGGTGTGTACAAAATATTTTTTGCATCAAAGCCTGCCATCAGGCCCAGCTTTACTTCATTCACACTCACACAATCCAATGATGCACCAATTGATTGCACATACTTCAGCACATTCACATTGGTCAGCGATTTACAGGCGTAAAAAAAACGGGCATTACAATGCTTGAATGCCTTTTGCAGTTTTTTGTACTGGTTTGCGATACGTTCTGCATGATAGACATAAACGGGTGAGCCAAATTCATTGGCGATCTCGATGAGTTGCTGATGAGTGAGATTCTGCATGTTGATTAAGGTGATTGGTTTTTGATGATGATTGATTTTGATTATTAATTATTTTTTTATGAGGATTACTTTTTGATTGATATGATTTATATGATTAAATAAATTCCGCAAATCATACCAATCATATTTTTCATAAGAAATCATCATTTAAAATCCATATAAACAAAAGAGGTATGAACCGTTTCCGTTTCATACCTCTTTAAAATTATTACACAAACAAGGTTATGAGCCGGTTTCTTCTTCGCCGTCCTTCTTATCCTGTTTATTTTCTATTATTTCACCATCGGGTGTTACAGCAAGAATTATTTCTGTTTCTTCTGTCTCAACTGATGTTTCAATATTTTCTACTGTTGCTGTTTCCTCAACGGTTTCTGATTGCACACCATTTACCATTGTTGCCTGCACCAGTTCTTCCATCAGCACTTCACTTATTTTCGGCAGATCGGTAGTACTGTTAATACCAAAATAATCCATAAAAGATTTTGATGTGCCATACACTAATGGTTTGCCAACAGCATCTTCATTTCTGCCTGTTATTACAACCAGGTCTTTTTCTAATAATTTCTGCACTGCATAATCACAGTTAACTCCACGGATAGATTCAATTTCACTTTTAGTAATCGGTTGTTTGTATGCAATGATCGCCAGTGTTTCCAGTGATGCTACAGATAGGCGTTTTAAAAATTTATCGCCATTTAGTTGCGCTACTGTTTTGTGATAATCTTTTTTAGTGAGGAACTGCCAGCCACCGCCACTCTGCTTTACTTCAAACGAATAAAACTCTGCGTTGTATTTTTCACGGATACCTTCTATAGCTGCTTCCACTTGCTCAGGGGTTGCCCTGTCTTCAATAAAAGCAAGTGCATTGTTCAGCAACTCGGTGATCTCTTCATTCGTCAGTGGTTTATCACTGGCGAAGATGAGTGCTTCAATATGTGGTATAATTTGAGAAAGTTCCATTTTTTAATCGTTGGTCGTTATTCGTTGTTTGTTGATCGGCCAACGGCCAACCAACAACGGTCAACTATTCTATCCATTCAAAGCCGCCGCACCACTCACAATCTCCGTTAACTCTGTTGTAATAGCAGCCTGCCTTGCCCTGTTGTAACTGATCTTTAATGATTTCAATAATTCATTTGCATTATCACTGGCCTTGTCCATTGCTGTCATCCTGGCTCCATGTTCACTGGCATTACCGTCAAGTACCGCTTTAAACAATTGTGTATTCAGGATCTTTGGCATCAGCTCATTTATCAACGTAGCTTTATCAGGCTCATAAATAAAGTCAGCTTTTTTCTGCCCTTCTTTTGCCACTACTTTTTGCACAGGTAAAAATTGTTCTGATACAAAGATCTGCGTTGCTGCATTTTTAAACTCGCTGTACACCAGTTCCACTGCATCCACTTCTTTATTACTGAAAGCCTGCATGGCATAGCCAGCCGCTGCCTGCACTTTATCAAAACTCAACCCGGTAAAAATATCCCAGAATTTATCATACACCTTAAAACCGTTCTTGGTAAAATGCTCATAGCCTTTTTTACCAATTGGCAATATCTGCACATTGCCTTTTGCATTTTGTGCGGCATATTTTTCATGGATAACCTGCTTGGCAAGTTTAATAAGGTTACTGTTGTAGCCGCCGCACAAGCCACGGTCGCTGGTAACAACAATGATCAATACTTTTTCAGCAGCCCTTTCGGCAGCCAAAGACATGCTCATTCCTCCATCGTTATTGCTCACAATATTGCTAAGCATTTCCTGCAGCTTTTGTGCATAAGGCCTCATTTGGGTAATAGCATCCTGGGCACGGCGGAGTTTTGCCGCACTCACCATTTTCATTGCCTTGGTTATCTGTTGGGTGCTTTGCACACTCTTTATCCTGTTTCTTACTTCCTTTAATGCTCCTGACATACCAGATTAATTAAATTTCCCGGTTATTTATTTCGGTGTGCAAATGTAGGGCAAAATGGGTGAAAACAGGAGGCTGTTTTCCACATATTGCTGATGGATTTTTTGCAGGCCGCCGCTGTTACTGCAAATTTTCTTTGCCAATTTGCCTGAAATAAAATTTTTTATACAATATTTGACAGCCAGAAGACCTAAACCACAAAATTGATTTTATAAAATGGACAGGGGCATACAATTAACCTTCAACCTGCTGCTTACTTTATTAATTAAACTGCCAGTAATTGCTTTCTTTTTTAAGCAGAAAAAAAGGGCGCCGGCTGTTACACTTGCCCTTGTTATAAACCTTGTAACCTGGATAATTGGCACTATTGTGTGGTTAAAATTGGCTGAAACAGCAGTACCGGCATCTCCCGAAACAAAAGTTTTTGATACTACCCAACTCTATATAAGGATTGGTGGTAGTATTTTTGAAGCAATTGCCTATTGGTTTTTCCTGGGCCGCAACTGGAAGAAGGCCGTACTGCTGTCTCTTATCTCCAATGTGGCTATCTATTTTGCAGCACAATACATCACTTTGCCCGAAGGCTTTTTCCAGAAAAAAGATAATATGATCCGCTAAGTTTATAGCTTTTCATCAACCAGCCGCAGTTTTAGTGGCTTTAAAGTTTGCCTGGTAATTATTTCACCACCCTGTTTTGTTTGCTGTTGTAAGGACAGTTTTCTATGCAACGTGGCAATTAGTGAGAATTCGTTTTTCTTTTGCCGCTGCAATTCCGCAACGGGAATGATGCAGTAATCCCCCTTTTCATCAGCCGTATGTTTAATTGTAAAACTGGAATCTGTTCCTTCGGTAGTTAACTCAATATAATCCTCTCCCTGCAGTACCGGTGCTGTAAATTTTACCTGTGCCGGGGCAAGTTTGCTTATCCCTGATCCCGGTACAGCTATTGTAAAACTATCAACTGAAAAACTGTTCTCATATTGTTTACTATCAATACCGGTAAACAACAATGTATGCTTTCCAATTGCTTTTTCAGGAGGGGTAAACGATTGGTAAAAAGCACCCTCAAAATCGCTGCTGTCAACTTGTAAAACAATACCATCATATTCAAATTTGCCGGGACTGTTCAGTTCCAGCGTGGTACCATTTTCTCCTGCAAACCTGAACCAGGCAGTTATTTCAGCATTCTTATCTCCTTCAGTAAATACGAAATGGTATTGCTGGTAAACTGTTTCAGGGTTTACATCTTTGCTTTGGCCAATTTCGTTGCTGGCGCAGGAAGTAAATAGTAATGAAGCTGAAAGTGAAGTAACAAGGGTGATGTGTTTGTATAAATTCATAAAAAGGTTTTGAGTTAATACTTTCAACCGCAAAAGGTTAGTTAATAAAAAGTCAATTGCTTACCTGACTCTCCAGGCAAGGTTGCCTGTTGCCAATTACCTCATTGCCTATTGCCTATTGCTTGTTACCTTTACCGCCCTGTAAAAAAGGCTTCTGTCAATTTGGCTTCAAAGTTTTTTAAGCACCATATTTGACTAAGCAAACT